>JAZSIJ010000060.1:0-23103 GCA_045533755.1 Eubacteriales bacterium
ATCTAAAATAAGTCTCTCAAGCTGTCGCTTCTCGTCGATATAACCGAGAGAGGTCATTTCTTCTACAATTTTCTCGGCTGTCTCCCCCGAAACAGAGCGCATACATAGCTTCTGCAGGAGGGTTTTCGCATTATTATCACCATAGGAAAGTATCGAAAGTGCTGCACGCTTTCCGCGATAATACTCGTCGGCATCACGAAGCGTCTGCATATCCTCCTCACCGAGGGGGTCTCCCCTTGACGGTGAGCCGAGGTCATTATATACCACAAGGCGAACCGTATAGATTTTCCCTACACCGTCCTCAGACACGGTTATAGCGACGTATCCTTGAACCGAGTCCTGAACCTTCAAAATATTATACACGGTATCCTCCTTTGCATAGCAAAAGTAAATCAAGGTTTACATTATATGTCGTAACTTGAGGGTGTTGCAATTAGCAACACCCTTGTTTTATATCTTAAAGAAGGTCACCCTCGTCAAAGTCCTTTATCTCAAAATCGTCGTCGGAAAGCGCGGTCTGCTCGTCCTCGCCCATATTCTGAACCTTCTCGCGAACAAGCCCTTCAAGCTTATCCATAAGCTCCTTGTCGGACTCGATGAGCTTTCTGACGTTATCCTTGCCCTGACCCAACCTGTCACCGTCATAATAGAACCAAGCTCCGCTCTTCTCTATTATTTCAAGCTGGATAGCCATATCGATTATCTCCGAGGATTTTGAGATACCCGTGCCGTAAAGTATATCGAACTCCGCCGTCTTGAAGGGGGGAGCGACCTTATTCTTGACGACCTTGCACTTAGTGTGCGAGCCATAGACCTCGGTACCGTTCTTAAGGCTCTCTACGCGGCGCACGTCAATTCTCACCGAAGCGTAGAATTTAAGAGCGCGTCCTCCGGTAGTGACCTCAGGGTTTCCGTACATTACGCCAACCTTCTCGCGAAGCTGGTTAGTGAAGATAACAATGCAGTTAGATTTGGCAATCGAGCCCGAAAGCTTTCTCATCGCCTGCGACATAAGTCTTGCTTGCACACCGACGTGAGATGCACCCCTATCGCCCTCTATCTCCTGCCTTGGAACGAGTGCCGCTACCGAGTCAACGACGATAATATCGATAGCACCCGAATTAACGAGAGTTTCTGCTATCTCAAGCGCCTGCTCTCCGCAGTCGGGCTGAGAAACGAGGAGATTGTTTATGTCAACGCCGAGCTTCTTCGCATAAACGGGGTCGAGCGCGTGCTCCGCGTCAATGAATGCTGCCTCACCGCCCTGCTTCTGTACCTCTGCTATAACGTGAAGGGCTATGGTGGTCTTACCCGAGGATTCAGGGCCGTAAATCTCGGTTATTCTGCCCCTGGGAATACCGCCGATACCGAGAGCGAAGTCAAGCGAAAGCGAGCCTGTGGAAACGGCGGACACGTTCATTGCCGCGTTTTCGCCAAGGCGCATTATCGAGCCCTTTCCGCACTCTCTTTCTATTCTCGCCATTACGGTCTCAACAGCAGCCTTTTTATCGTTGCCGGTAACCTTCTCAATAGGTTCTTTTGCAGTTGTCTTTTTAGTAGCCATTTTACTTTCCGTTCCTTCTCTGTTATTGTTCTTATTGTAAAATCAAAATTATCGGTTGTTTTCAAAAAGCGATCCGAAAAAACCTACGATTAAGCCCAAAACGATACTAATTGCGTACAGCATTTACCCCTCCCTTTTAATGCATTTTTGCCTTGCAAATACATTATAACAGGTTAGGTGTACTATAAATTGTACTTTAAAACAGCTTTATCGCTCCTTTGGGACGTATATTCAGCCTCATTGCCGCGCCCTCACCGAATATCGCGTTTATACGCTTGCAATAATCGTCAGCGTACTCATTTTTTACGAAGACCTGAATAGTTCCGGCGAAGCCGCCGCCGTGAACTCTGTAAGCAGAGCCCCTACCCGCAAGTATACCGTCGGTAACGCAAAGCGCAAGTGACAGTCCCTGCTCTCCGACGTTCTTCGTCGTATATACGTTCTGTAAATACTCAAACGACGACCTGCCCGACTCGAGAATCAGCTCAAGAAAACTCTCAACGTCAGACGAACCCAGCGCCTCGCGCGCCGAATTAACTCTTTGATTTTCTCTTATGAAGTGAAGCGCTCTAAGCAGAGCTCTGTCACCTGAGGTAGAGCGCAGCTCGCCTGCTCTTGAGAGAATATCCTCCTCGGAAAGACCGCGAAGAGTTTCCTTACCGAAAACAGCCGCAACAGCCCTCATCTCGGCAGGAATTGCAGAATAATCGTCGGTGAGATTTGCGTGATTGCCGCCCGTATTGACTATGCAAAGCGAATATCCCGCCTTAGCCATTGAGAATTCTATGCTCTCGACCTTAGGCGAGCTCGGCAGCTCAAAATCAATATAAACAAATCCGCCGACAGCGCACGCCATCTGATCCATAAGACCGCTTGGCTTGCCAAAGAACTCATTCTCGGCATACTGCGAGAATTTTGCTATTTCCTTATTATCTATCCTGCCGCCGTTGTAGAAATGGTTCATTATATTTCCTACCATTACCTCAAATGCGGCGGAAGATGAAAGTCCGCTGCCCTTAAGCACCTCGGTGGTTGAATATGCATCGTATCCGCCGACGCTATATCCGTTATTCATAAAGGCTGCCATTACTCCGCCAACGAGCGCGCGTGATGAGCCATTCTCGAAGCCTGCGGGAGTCCTTGCGTCCTCGACGGAAACTTCGTCCTCAGGATAGCCCTCCGAATGAAATCTGACAACACCGTCGTCGTTCTTTGCCGCTACAGCGATTATGTCTCTGTCTATCGCACCGGCAAGCACACAGCCGTGATTGTGGTCGGTGTGATTGCCCATTATCTCGCTTCTTCCGGGAACCGAAAAGACGGCTATATCCCTGTCTTCCCCGTACATCTCGGAAAAGCGGTCTATCGCCTTTATCATTCTGTCGGTGTGGTATTTTATATCCGAGTAAATCTCGGAATATTTCTCGAGCGCTCCTTCCGAAAGGAGCTTCTTCAGTTCTGCTGTTTTCATAAATTTCCTCCGTATGTGAGTATTGCGCCCTTATTTTACAAACCAAAGCCTCTTGCTGCAGAAATCAGCTCAGAGATAAGCTCGGCTTCGGAACGTATCGCCCCGTCCTCTGTATCAACAAAGAGCCTGTACGCATCGGCGTGGCGGAACCATGTGAGCTGACGCTTTGCATATCTGCGCGAGGCTAGCTTTATCTCCTCTGCCGACTCGGATAACGAAGCCCTGCCCTCAATATAGCCAAGAAGCTCCTTATATCCGATTGCCTGACCTGCTGTCGTGTCGGGCGCGAGGAATCCCCTCTCGTAAAGAGAAAGAGTCTCCTCCAAAAGCCCCTCGGCAAGCATTTTATCAACGCGTGTGTCAATGCGCTCGTAGAGCCTGTCCCTGTTGTGAAAATCAAGGGTTATCATATTTATTTCTATAGGTGGCGCGGCACTCCTTGTGAGAGTGTCGAAGTAGGTCTTTGTCTTGCCGGTGACGTCGTATATCTCAAGCGCCCTCACCACTCTTTTGATATTGTTCTTGTGTATTTTTTGTGCAGAATCGGGGTCTACCGAGTAAAGTCTCTGCCAAAGAGCCTCTCTGTCCTCCTCGGTTTTTATCTCCGAGAGAAGACGCTCTCTGTATTTGGGGTCGGAAGGCGGAACGTCCGGAGCGGGAGCTCTTGCAACGGTGTCTATATAAAGTCCTGTTCCTCCGACGAAAATCGGAAGCTTTCCTCTCTCGGTAATTTCCTTTGCCGCACGAAGCGCATCGCATCTGTAATTATCGGCGCTGTAAGGGCAGTCGGGTGACAGAAAGTCAATGAGATGGTGAGGTACCGCCGCCTCTTCCTCCTTGGTTGCCTTGGCAGTTCCTATATTCATTTCCTTGTATATCTGCATCGAGTCGCAGGAGATTATCTCTCCGCCGAGCTCAAGCGCCAAAGCAATTGAAAGCGCCGTCTTGCCCGATGCCGTCGGTCCTGTAAGAGCTAGGGCTCGCATCATTTAGCGGCTACTCCCTCGCAAAAGGCGACTATATCGGCAAAGACCTCCTCGCGATTTATCTCATTGAAGAGCTCGTGCCGTGCTCCGTCATATATCTTGAGTCTGACGTCGCTGACACCCGAAACCATAAGCTGCTTATAAACGTGGTGCGGTCCTCGTCCGTAATCTCCGACAGGGTCGTCACCGCCGCTCATGATAAGCGTGGGGAGTGTTTTGGGGTAAGCGGCAAACCACGCCTTTGAGTTCGAATCGCCGACCATCTTGAATAGGTCTCCGTAAGCCGAAGCGGTAAATACAAAATTAGACATCTTATCGTCATCTCTTCCGCTTACAGCCGCACCGTCTCTTGTAAGCCAAGCATTTTTTCCCTCGGATTTATCAAAATGAGAATTGTATCCCATAAACGCGAGGTTGGTAAGCGTTTTGCTCCTATATCTTTCTCCTTGAAAAATCTTTTTCAACCCTACGAGCGCCTTGCCAAAAGGAAGAAGCGGATTAGGGCCGCCAGTACCGTGTATGATGTGTCCCGCAATGCTGTGGGGGTGGCGCTCCACGTAAAGCCTTGACAGGAAAGAGCCCATACTGTGGCCGAGAAGAATTACGGGTGCTCCGACAAACTCACAACGCAAATGCTTATTCATAGTGTGAATGTCACGCAAAACCGAAAGAACTCCGTCACGCTCGGCAAAGTAGCCAAAATCCTCGTCTGTCGCCGCAGTCTTGCCGTGCCCGAGATGGTCGTTGCCGGCAAAAACGTAGCCGCACTCGGTCAGGTACTCGGCAAGATGTCGGTATCTGCCCACGTAGTCTACCATTCCGTGCGAGAGCTGAACGACGCCGCGTATATTCTTTCCGAGAGGAGTATATATTTCCGCATTTACGGTACTCTTCCCGTCGGCTGACGGAAATTTAATTTCTGAAAAGCTATAACTATTCATGGTATACTCCTCTCAAAATGTAGTTAGAAAATGGAAATAACAGTCTTTGGCAACAGCTTATCGCCCTTGCCGAACCCCGTAAGATTAAATATACTGCTTGTCGAGCAGAGCCTTAACCTCAGCCTCGGTGGGAACAGAGACCGACGCTCCCTTTCTCGAAACGGCAACAGCTCCTGCCGCGCAGCCATACTTAACCGCCGCCTTAATATCGCCGCATCTGAGATATTCAAGCGTCATTGCCGCAGTAAAGGAATCCCCTGCCGCAGTCGTATCAATTACCTTATCCGCCTTTATCGCGGGTACCATGCTGTAATGCTTGCCATCGTAGATAAACGCGCCTCTCGCGCCCTGCTTTATAACGATGTATCTGCATTTTACCCTCTTATAGAGTGCAAGTGCCGCGCGGAGCGCAGAGTCGGCTCCCGACGGAGTTATTCCTGTATATTCCTGCGTTTCGAGCTCGTTCGGAGAGAATATCTCAACGAAGGGAAGATTTTCGAGCTGATGCTCCTTATCCGCGGGTGCGGGGTCTATAAATATGGGAATATTTCTTGATGCCGCAATCTTTGCCGCCGCGAGAGCTATCGAGAAGGGTATCTCAAAGCCGATGTAGACGGCATCCGGCGCACATTCAAATGCCTCAAGCACGTTGTCGGTGGAAAGGTGCGCGTTAGCGCCGGGATAAACGACTATTCGGTTAGCCCCGTCTGCTTCCTTCATAACCACGGCAAGACCTGTGGGAGTGTCGTGGTCTACCTTAATTCCCGCAGTACCTACTCCCATCTCCTTGTAGTAGGAGAAGAGCTTCTGCCCGTGCATATCCGCACCGAGCTTTGCCGAGAGAACTACGTCTGCACCGAGCTTCTTGAAGGCGAGCGCTGCATTCGCGCCCTTGCCTCCCGGAGTATAAGCCACACCGCCGTCGTCTATCAAGGTCTCGCCCGGCGAGGGCACTTTAAACATATTCATCGACAGGTCTATATTTGCACTGCCGATAACGAGTATCTTTTTTGACATATTCAATCTCTTCCTTTATGCGTATTCCTCGTCAACTACCGAGAGCTTGTAAACTCCGCTGTCCTTGATAAGCTCCTTTGCCAAAGCGCCCTCGCGCGCACGGCAGGTGAACACAAAGCTCTGTGCTCCCTCCTCCGAAAGCTTCTTAAGTCCTGCCATCATCGAGCGTGCGCGCAGGTTATCCTGATGAGCAAAGCTCTCGTCAAAGCAGATAGGAGGCTTCTCGTCAAAGAGCATATCAATGAGCGCCATACGTACGGCGATATAAGCAAGGTCCCGCGTTCCTCCCGACAGGAAGTCAACCGACCTCTCCTCTCCGTCCTCGGTCTTGAAATTAACCTTAAGTCCGTCGTTTACATCAAATGAGGTGTATTTCTTGTCTGTCATTACGCCCATAAGCTCGGTTGCGTACTCTCCAAGTCTCGGCGATATTTCCAAGCGAAGATTATCAGATGCATTCTCAATAGCGGTAAGAGCGATGAAGTAAGCGTTGTGAGAAAGACGAAGCTCGGCCATTCTCTTATCTATTGCGTCTATTTTAGCGTACAGATCCGCAGGGTCGCCCGCCCTTGCCTTGAGTGAGAAGAGCTCGCTCTCTACGTTGAAGGCAAGTCTGTCCTGCTCGGCAATTTGGGTCTTAAAGTCTGCAATGCCGTTAATTATCTCGTCGTGGTTGATGCCCGAAAGAGCCTTTCTCTTAAGCGGAGAAACCTGTGCTCTGATGTCTACTTCGCTCTTGTCGGCGAGCGTTCTTCTTATTTCTCTTACAGTTATCTCAATATTATTCTTCTCCTCGTAGAGAGCATTCTTACCCTCGAGATACTTTGAAACCTTCGCCTCAAGCTCGTCAAGGAACTTGTTAAGCTCGGTTTCCGGCGGCTCTTCTCCCCAGCGCAAAATTACGCTCGTGAGCTCGCGCTTGGCACTCTCATAGGTGTCCTTGGCACTCTCGGCGGAGACTCTCGCACTGTCTGTGGAGGTTATCATGTTGTCGCGCTTAGCTCTTGCCTCTGCTATAACCTGTATTTTGGCTTTAAGGTCTTGATAGCTTTCGGTTGAAAACTCTGATGCAAGCTCGAGAAGTCTTTTTCTGTTTTTAATAAACATGAGCACGAATATGACTCCCGCCGCAAGAGCCGTTACGGCAAGAAGAGCAACAGCAATAGAAGCAATGGGACTATAGTGGTTAACCGCAGCAATTATCTCAAATACGATAGCGGCGATTATGAGAAGCGCCACGCTCGAGACAGCTACGAGGCTCTTCACCTGGTTTGAGAAGAACTCAGACGCTCTTGCAAGTATTGAGGTCTCGCCGCCGAGCTCATCCGACTTCTCGATAGCGCCCTCTATCTCCCTGGTTATACCCGTCGCATTCTTGCGTTCGGAATAGGTATCCTGTGCCGAGGTAAGATGATGATAGGCATCGTTAACGCCGCGCCTCGCAACCGCAATATCGGTAAGATACTGCTGTGTCGGAGCAAATCCCCCTCTCGTGTTATCCTCGATATACTTATTGTATGCCTCAGTCTTAACCTCACATTCCTCCTCAAGCTCGTGAAGCTTGTCAAAGGTCTGTATAAGCATAACGTTTCTGTAGCAAAGGTCAAGGTCGTGAAGCTTGGCAAGCTTGTCCTCCGCCTCTGCGCGTTTTCTCTTTATTGCGTGCAGCTCGGCTTCCTTTGCGAGTATCTGCTGATTGTCCTCTCGTGAACGGCGAAGCTGCTCCTCAAGCGTCTCCTTCTTTTTGACGAGGTCGTGTATCGCGCCTCCCGTTCCGTTTTTATGCTGAAGCTGCTCCATTTTCTCGGATATTCTTGCGGCAGCCTTCTGATTGTTGATGCGCTCGCTTCCGGAGAAAAGAATGTTCTCTATGGAATTTTTTACAGAGCCCTCGTTGATGGAAGCGTCGCCTATCTGACCGACGAATGCGGTATTCTCAAACAGCTCGCGGTCAACGCCGAAGAATACCTCGCCGGCGGGAAGCTTGCCAAACGCAGGCGCCCCCGTCTCAATATCAATTATTGAGGACTCCTCCTTGTAAAACGTGCGCTGTCCCCCATCGTTTGCAGGAACGGTAGAGCGCGTAATAAGGTAGCGCTTGCCTCCGACCGAGACGTTCATCGAGCCGTCAGCAATTCCCGTATCCCAATTAAGACGCTTGCGGCGCTCGCCAAGCTCGGAATCTTCCTCCTCAGCGTCAAAGCCGTAAAGCATATATTTTATAAAGGCTGCAATGGTGCTCTTTCCAACCTCATTCTGCCCCTCGATGATATTCACCGATTTCGTGAACTCAAGCGTCGTGTCGGTAAGCTGACCAAAGCTTCTGATGTCAATCTTCTCAATAATCATATTCTTCTCCTTCCAGGTATCCTGAATTATTTCTCGTCACCCATATCACCGGTGAGAAACTTAACGGCGCGATAAACCGAATCCTTCGAATTGTACCAGGGCTCAGCCTCATTCTGATAATCAAACTTCTTACAAAACCAATTCACATCTCCCTGAAGCTCGGTTATGTACTTCTTTTCTATTGCGTGAGCAGACTTGTAAAGCTCCGCAAAATTCCGCTTGCTCATTTTCTTCGATGCATAATCGATAAGTCTTTTGTAATGTGGCAAACACAGATATGGAGTGGCCTCGTATTTTTTTCTGAAATCAAAGTCGGTTTCGTAAAGATACGCCACCGTGGCTATCATCGCAGAAAGATTTTTTTCTATTCTTCCGCAAACGTAGCAGGTGCTCTCAAGCTCTCCCAGCGACTTTACAGCGGCGGCAGGCTTATTGCCGATAAGCACCGGACCGTCAAGTCTTTTCTCAACCTCGGGAAGATGGCTGTCGAGCATAAGCGCAATGCCGAGCATTCTCTTACGCTTCAGCATCATCGCGTAATGGTCGGCACAAAAGCCCTCCTCGTTAGTCTTCATTCTTATGTCGGGCTCCATCATAGACGCCCCGAGAATTATATCCAGCTCATCAGCCTGAAGTTTTCGGTACAAAAGGCATATAGGACACCCGCATTCCGGGTGGTCACGAACCTTGTCGAACGCCTCGTTGACCGGAATAGTATAAATCTGCTCCAAGATTTTCCCTCCGCAAATTTAAATATTTTGCTTGATTAAATTAAAAATATATGTTAAAATATATAAAAATATGATACGCCAATTTAATTATACACCAGAATTAACCTTTTTGCAAGGGGTAAGGACTAAAATGTTCGTCAAAACAAGAGAAATTTTAAACGGAAGAAATGCGCTTATAATAACCGGCCTCGGAAGCTATTCGCTCACCGATACGTTTGAGTGCGGTCAGGCGTTTAGATATGAGTGCATAAAACGCGAGGACGGCTACGTAGAATATATGACAGTCGTCGCTGACGAAATCATAACCGTCGGACAGAGGACGGTGGGAGAGCTGATATTCTACGGCATATCCGACGAGGTATTTGACAGGGTCGTGCGCACTTACTTTGCCCTCGACACCGACTACAACGCAATACGCGCCGATATTGTGTCGCGAACCGACTCGGAGTGGCTAAAGCATGCCGCAGAGTCGGCAAGCGGCGTAGTAATACTAAAGCAGGACGAGTGGGAAGCTCTTTTCTCATTTATAGTATCCCAAAACAACAATATCCCGAGAATAAGAAAAATAATTCGTCAGCTTTCAGCCGAATACGGTGTAAATATTTGTTTACAAAAAAGCATAAAAATCTGCCCTCTCGGCAAAATTAGTACCGCCCCGTGTGAAGAATTATGCCATTCCTGCGGCTCTTGCTACACCTTCCCAAAGCCGCTTGACGTCGCAAACAACCCCGAAAAAATGCTTTCGTCGAAGCCGGGCTTCAGATATAAATATCTGCTGAGTGCGGCAGAAAGAGTGTCTTCGGGCGAAACAGACCTTCGAAAAATTGCAGAAAAAAAGAGCTATTCCCACACGGTAGAGGAGCTCAAAAAAATACTCGGTGTCGGCGAGAAGGTCGCCTCGTGTGCGGCACTTTTCGGCTTTGGAAACCTCGAGGCATTCCCCATTGACGTGTGGATGCGGCGCGCTATAGACACCTATTTCGACGGTCACCTAGACCCGAGCTCGCTCGGTGAATACGCAGGCGTTGCCCAGCAGTACATATTCCACTACATAAGAAATCTCGAAAGCAAATAATAAAAAACGGTCGGCTCATTCAGCGCCGTCAAAAACAACAAAAAGCAAAAGAGGGTATCTCGGTTTTTAAGCTTGAGCTACCCTCTTTTATATTAAACTTAATGATTACAGCTCTACGACCTCACCGTCCTGCGCCATTGAGACGGGGAACGAAAATCTGCCCGGCGTTGAAAGCGATTCTATATCGGCTTCATATTTCTTCTGATAGTGATTAAACATCACGCGTCTTGCCTTGCATTTTTCGAGATACGGAGCTATATGCTCCTCGCCAAAGTGCGCCATCTCGCACACAAAGAGATCTACCGACTCATTAAGAACCATTTCGGGAAAATCTCCCTTTAAGAGAAGCTGCGACAGATCCCCCGAAAATAGCGCTTTCTTGCCCTCAGCCTCAAGAAGAAAAGCGTAAGAGTGGAGAGGCTCGCAGTGTCTCGTCGCGATAGCCGTGACCTTCAACACTCCGTCATCGTATATGACGCCCTCGTTGAATAGATGATTTTTCAAGCGGTCGTGCGGATACTTCACTCCCATCACAGTCTCCATATATGAGACGTAGCCGTCAGTCACACATTTGTCAGGAACATACAAATCAAAGGAGATGTTGGGATAAGCCCAACCGCAAAGCGTTATCAAGGGCAGCATACCGTCAACGTGGTCTGTATGCGGATGTGTGTTAAAGAAGGCCTTCAGCTGATCCGGGTGCTTGCCATTAGCCAAAATGAGATCAATGACAGGCGCACCGCCGTCAATCAGATAAAGCTTGTCAGCAATCTCTATCATAGTCGATGTACGAAAATGACCGGGGCGCGGAATGCCGTCTGCTGTGCCTAAAAAGGTTATTTTCATAAAACTTCTCCTTTTACCAATTTTGTTTTTTCAAGAACCGACGGGATTGAAAATTTGTCGGATATTACGTTCGGGTTAATATTATCTTGCAACCTCTTCCATAATGAATGCCTCAAGAGTATCACCCTCGCGAATGTCGTTGAACTTCTCAATTCCGACGCCGCACTCGTATCCCTCGGCTACCTCCTTCACGTCGTCCTTGAAGCGACGGAGCGAGGAAATCTTATCCTCGAAGATAACTACGCCGTCACGAACGATACGAATCTGCGCCTGACGGGTAATCTTACCGTCCTGAATATAGCAGCCTGCGATAATGCCGACGTTAGGTACGCGAATAGTCTGTCTGACCTCTGCATGACCGAGGAGAACCTCACGGAAGGTAGGTGCAAGCATGCCCTTCATAGCCGCCTCAACCTCGTCGATAATTTCGTAGATGATGCGGTGGGTACGAATGTCTACGTTGTTTCTCTCTGCCGAATCAAGAGCGTTCTTATCGGGGCGAACGTTAAAGCCTACTATTATAGCGTTGGACGCTGCCGCAAGCATAACGTCGGACTCGGTGATACCGCCGACAGCAGAGTGAATTACCGACACCTTAACCTCTTCATTTGTGAGCTTGATAAGAGATGCCTTCACAGCCTCGGCAGAGCCCGCGACATCTGCCTTAACGATAATGTTAAGCGTCTTGACGCCCTCGGAAATCTGGCTGAAGAGCTCGTCGAGGTTTACTCTCGCATTTGCGGCAAGAATCTCCTGTCTCTGCTTCTCACGGCGCTGGTCGGCAAGGCTTCTTGCCATCTTCTCGTCCTCTACCGCGTTAAGCTCATCGCCTGCCTGAGGAACGTCGTCAAGACCTATTATCTCAACGGGAACGGAAGGACCTGCCTCCTTTGTCGTTCTTCCCTTATCGTCCACCATTGCGCGCACACGTCCGGTAGCGTTACCGACGATAACGTAATCGCCCTGGTGAAGAGTACCGTTCTGAACTAGCACGGTAGCAACGGGACCGCGACCGCGGTCAAGCTTCGACTCTATAACGATACCTCTCGCGCGCTTTGCGGGGTTAGCCTTAAGCTCCTTGACCTCGGCTACGAGAAGAACGCTTTCAAGAAGCGAGTCTATACCCATTCCGGTAAGTGCGGATACGGGTACGCAGATAACGTCGCCGCCCCAATCCTCAGGAACAAGCTCGTGCTGAGTAAGCTGATTCAGTACGTTGTCGGGATTAGCCTGCGGCTTATCCATCTTGTTTATTGCAACGATAATATCAATTCCCGCCGCCTTAGCGTGATTGATAGCCTCAACCGTCTGCGGCATAATTCCGTCATCAGCCGCAACGACGAGAATGGCAATATCGGTAGATTTCGCGCCTCTCATACGCATCGCGGTGAACGCCTCGTGACCGGGCGTGTCAAGGAAGGTAATATCCTTGCCGTTTGCCTTAACTCTGTAAGCGCCGATTGCCTGAGTAATTCCGCCTGCCTCGCCCTTGGTGACGCTGGTGTGTCTGATGGCGTCGAGGATAGAGGTCTTACCGTGGTCAACGTGACCCATAACGCAGACGACGGGGGCTCTCTCAACGAGGTCCTCTTCTCTGTCCTCTGCCTCGGTAAAGAGCTTCTCCTCAATTGTGACAACTATCTCGCGCTCAACCTTTGCACCAAACTCGGTAGCAATAAGCTCTGCTGTGTCGTAATCGACGAGGTCGTTAAGTCCCTTCATCTCGCCCATAAGCATGAGCTTTTTGATAACCTCAGCCGAGGTCTTCTTAAGGCGCGAGGAAAGCTCAGAGACGGTAATCTCATCGGGAACCGTAATCTCAAGCTGCTTGTTTCTCGCACGCTCGGCCTCAAGGCGCTTCATCTTCTCCTTAGCCGCGCGCTCCTTATCCTTTGCGCTCTTTTGGTTCTGACCTCTGTTATCCTGCTTCTTGAGCTTCTGCTTTGAGGTGTTATTATCGCCGCCGTTGAGTATTGCGTAATACTGGTCGTTATAGCGGTCATCATATTTCGAAAGGTTAACGTCGGAGGTTCTCGTATCGACCACGCGCGTCTTTCCGTGCGACTCCGCCGAATACTCGCCGCCGATATTAACTCCGCCCTTTACGTCGCCCTTTGCGGTGGGGGTAATAGTACGGAACTGCTGCTTGACTGCCGCGCGCTTCTCGTCCTTCTGCTTCTGAGGCTCAACCTTCTTCTCTGCCTGTTTGGCTGCCTTCTCCTGAGCGAGCTTCTGCTTTTCAAGAGCCGCCTGCTGTGCAGGACGAAGCCCCGATGCAGCGCTTGCCTGTGCGGGCTGCTGTGTGCGAGCCTGCGCTGCGGGCTGAGGCTTTACGGGCGACTGATTCTTATCAAATCTCTGTCCGTCGTTACGCTTGAAGCCCTCTGCGGCTCTGTTCATATTCTCGCGCTTCTTAGCGAAGGGATTCTCCTGGGGAGTACCGTTATAACGCTGATACTGCGGTCTTTCGGTCTGCCTTTGTCCCGAGAAATCGCGTCTTGTGTCGGGTCTCGCAGGTCTGTCCTGCACGCCGGAGGTTCTCGGTCTTTCGGGCTGTCTTTGCGCCTCGGGTCTCGCCTGTGCGGGCTTTGGCGCTTCGGGTGCTTTGGGAGCGGGCTTTGCCTCTACGGGCGCGGGCTCTGCCTTCACCTCGGGTGCGGGCTCTGCCTTTTTCTCCCTGACCGACGAAATCTTATTTTTTCCGTTAAGATAGGACTCGACGTCCTTTATCTGATGCCTTACCATCAAGGTTTCCAAAAAGAGCTCGAATTCATCGCTGTCTGCCGACGCTCCGCTCTTTTTGTCTATACCGATATCCTTAAATCTATCGGTTATTTCCTTGGATTTAAGATTCAAATCCTTGGATAACTGTGTAATCTTTATCTGTGCCTGAGCCATATAAGTCACCGGTTTTCGCTCTCGCAAAAACTTCCTTTCTTAGTACTTGGCAAAAGTGACGTGCGCCGAAATTTCGCGTTTTGCCGTTTCGGGTTGTCGTCTTTTACCTAAATCAAGATAAGAGCGCGCGCTTGATTTCCTCTGCAAATCTCTCGTCTGTAATACCGAGCACCACGGGGGCGTAGGTCTTGCCGAGAAGGCTGCCGAGCTTTTCCGCGCCGACGTCTATCTCAAGTGCCTCAATAGAGTAGAAATCGCTCTTCACACAAACCTTCTTCTTCGTTGCCTCAGAAGCCTCGCATGAGATGAGAACGAGCATCGGCTTGCCTCTGCCTCGCTTCGACATAGAAGCGCACACAAGGTCGGTTCCTATTATCACTCGCCCCGCCCTCATAGCGAAGCCGAGCATTCCGTAAAGCCGTTCGTTTCCGTCAACCATTAAAAGCAATTTCCTCTTCGAGTTTTTTATAAATTTCCTCGGGAATTTTACACTCGAGGGAGGACTCGATACGCTTAGACTTGACTGCCTTTCTAAGACATTCCGCCTTCTTGCATATGTATGCGCCTCTTCCCGATTTCTTTCCCGTTACATCAAGAATTATCTCCTCTTCAGGAGTTCTGAGCACCCGTATCAGCTCACCTTTGGGGAAATGCTCACCGCACCCCGAGCACTTTCTTACGGGGATCTTTCTAACCTTACCGCCCGTCATATTATGCCTTTATATCAATCTTACAGCCGGTGAGTCTTGCAACGAGCTTTGCGTTCTGTCCCTCCTTGCCTATGGCAAGCGAGAGCTGCTCGGGAAGAACGGTGACTCTGCAGGTGCGCTCGTCCTCCATCACGACCGAGAGAACCTTTGCGGGCGAAAGCGCCTCGGCAATGTAGGTGGGGAGGTCGTCGCTGTATCTTATTATATCTACCTTCTCGTTTCCGAGCTCGGCGAGAATGTTTGAAATTCTCATTCCGTTCTTACCGATACAAGAGCCTATTGCGTCAACGTTTTCATCTCTTGACTCAACGGCTATCTTCGTTCTGCTTCCCGCCTCGCGCGAAACGCCGCGTATAACTATCGTTCCGTCCTGTATCTCGGGAATCTCAAGCTCGAAAAGGCGCTTGACGAAGTGGGGGTGGTTTCTTGAAAGAGTAACTATCGGTCCGCGCATCTCACCGGTTTTTACCTCGGAAACGAAGACCTTGATTCTGTCGCCGACGTCGTGGAGCTCTCCGGGAATCTGCTCCGAGGCAAGAAGCGTCGCGTAGCCTGTACCGGTATCAAGAATAAGGTTTCCGTTCGTGGTGTCAACCTTATCTACGATTGCCGTGATAATCTCTTCCTTCTTATCCTCGTATTCTCTGGTCTGTCTTTCGCGCTCTGCGGTACGGATAGCCTGAACTATCATCTGCTTTCCTGCCTGTGCCGAAAGTCTTCTGAAGGTCTTGGTCTTAAGCTCGGTTTCCACCACACCGCCGAGCTTGTGGCGGCGGCTGAGCGCCTTAGCGTCCGAAAGACCTATCTGACATTTGTCGTCCTCTACCTCTCCGTCGGGAACGACCGTTCTCTGCTGAAACACTCGCATATCGTTCTTGACAGGGTCTAGCTGTACGCGAATTACGGTAGTAGGGCCTACCTCTTTTCTGCAGGCGTTTGCGAGAGCCAGCTCAATTTGAGCTATCATAAAATCCTTTGATATGCCGTTCTCCTTCTCAAGAAGGTCGAGGGCATTGAAGAAATCTGCGTTCATTTTTCCGTTTTACCCGTAACCTAGGTTACGTCCTTTCGTTTTGATATATTTTATTTTAATTACTCTTCAAAAAATACCGTTGTAAGCTTTGATATGTCGCTCTTATCGAGCTCTACACTTCCCGTATCGTTTTCTATAACCAATTTGCCGTCCTCGAAGGATACAAGTCTGCCTGTAACCGACTTTGTCCCATCCTTTGCGGCAAAGAGCTTTGCCTCGACGGCAGAGCCTATGGAGAGCAATATATGCTCATCGGTACGAAGCTCGCGCTCAAGTCCCGGTGAGGAAACGTCCAGATAATAGAAGCTCTCTATCGGATCAGTCTCGTCAAGAATAGGGTCAATAGCACGGTGTACCCTTTCGCAGTCCTCTATGCCGATGCCATCGTCGGAGTCTATCGTAATTTCAAGGTGATAATCCGCACCGACCTTCGAGTAGGTGACGTCCCAGATGCGATAGCCAAGCTCTGTGACAGTAGGCTCTATTGCCTCTCTTACCGTTTCTTTAATGCTTTTCTTCATTCTTTCTCCTCTCCTCACAACGAATGAAGAGTGACCCGCGGGTCACTCTTCACCTTTCATATTCATTCTAGGACTATTATAACATATTTTCGAAAAAAATCAAGTGTTTATTCGAAAAAAACGCAAAATATTTTAAATTAGTAAAGATTTTCCTCTTCCGACCAGTCGTTTGGAGCAAATCCTACGTCATATTTGCGGTTTCCGATGCATTTTATGCCGCTCTCCAGAGCAATCTCGGAGAGGGTGTCCTCTATTCTCTGCTTAACTTCAAGCTTTCGGAGCTCAAGCTCACGTATTTTTGCGTCAAGCTCGCTATCACGTTCTGCTTTCCTCTGCATAAGCATCCCCCTACAAATTCATCATAGTTGTTAGCGGCTCGTAGAAAATGCAGAAGAGAGCTATGATTATAGCTACAAACACGGCTATACCGATAGCCCGGCGCATTATTCCGTTTTCGCCGTAGAAATAGGTTCTTCTTTTAGCCTTGGCAAGAAGGGCGTTGACATTACGCTCGGCACGGGATCTTTCTCTCTTTTTCTCGGCTATATCGAGCCTTTGCTCTGCACGGCTCGCATCATTCACGCGCGAAAATCTGCATTTGTGCTTCAGCACGGCAATCTCGGAGGATAGCTCTATGCTTCGGTTTATGTATTCGAAGAGCTTAACCTTATCATCGGGAGAAAATATGTATTTCGACACGCTCTTGCTCAGCTCCTGATAACGCTTGTATGCCCTGCGCGCCGCTGCCAGCTTTATGCCTAAACATTTTTTATCCTTTGCAGCTCCCGTATATTCGTTGTACTTTTGAGCGTAAAGCTCGGAGAGCTCACGCTCAATTTTTTCTCTCTCCTCAAGGAGCAAAAGCAGCTCCGCCCGACGCTTGTCCAGAACGTCACGGCGGCAGGAGATAGAGAGTCCGCGCGTGTCAGCATCAAGACCCATTGCCCTCACGTAGCGCTTTTGGTCGCCCCTCTCGAATCTCAGAGTGCGCATCGTTTGAAAGCGCACCCCTCGAATACGGCGCTTTATATCGCGCTCGTGCTTTTCCCCGGCGTTAGGGTCTGCACTGTATCTGTAACGCTCAAGATTAAGCTTGTATTCGAGCTTGGTTATCTCGTATTCGGCTAATTTCTTTATTTGTGACAGGGCAGAGGCACGATATTTTTTTGCCGCTTTTACCGCTTTATCACTATCATGCGTTATTTCAGCAAGCTTTCCGAAAACAGCGTCCGAGCCGGCGCGTTCTGCCTTATTATCTTCTATTTGGGAAAAATAATCAAAATCGGAATAGCCGCGCTCCGCACCCTCTCGCTCATACGTCGCCTGAGAGGGCGTGTTTTTTGAATATTCGTTTTTTTCTCTGAACATAAA
Source organism: Eubacteriales bacterium (assembly GCA_045533755.1). Classification (GTDB taxonomy): domain Bacteria; phylum Bacillota; class Clostridia; order Oscillospirales; family CAG-272; genus UBA1740. The sequence goes on from JAZSIJ010000060.1 coordinate 17,514, forward strand.
TTTGCCCACCTCAATTAAGCGTTCTGTGCAGGTTTACGAGCAAAATCACTTTCACTCACCCGGCTTGCTTTCCTTGAGACTTTTTTCATAACAGTCCGAAAGGAAATTAAGAACGTCACGCCTCAGAATAATACCGATAAAGCAGCCTCTGTCATCAACTACGGGTACTGAGTTATGCTCCTTAACCATATCTATCAGCTCCCTCACCGTAGCGTTGTGCAAAAGCGGCTTTGTGTAATCGGTATCGAGAATAGCAAGAACTCCGTCCCGCTCAGCCTTTCTCGAATCGAAGCTGTTGTTATCTAAAAAGTATCTGAATACGTCCTCGTTTCTGAGTGTGCCGACGTATTCCCCTGCTGAATTGAGCACCGGGATAGTTACGTATCTGTGGAAACGCATTTTCTCAAACGCCTGTCTCACGGTAGAGTCGTCCTCCACGTAGGCAACGAGGCTTTTGGGAACAAGGAATCTGAGAATGTTCATCTTCTCTCCGTTCTGTTTTTATTTTTTATGCCTAAGCAAGAGATAACAATCCGATTATCCTCTCTTGCCTAGAAGTGCCGTTCCTATAACCGTCGCGTACTGTGCCTTTTCGGGAATTGAGAATTTAACTCCGCGACTTGCATAATGCACGTTGATTTCTGCAAACTTTTGTTTACAATATGCCAGGCGTGTTAAATTTCCGGTAAGAATAATATCCCTAACTCCACAATGCTGAGCCGCGAAAATCGACACCATTGCAACCGTTTCATATACCATATTCATAATGCCGAGGGCAATATCCGACTTGGTTGCCACATCGGATACGTTACCGAAATTCGAGGCGGTCAGGTCGTCGGCGAGACTGTCCTTTCTGCTCCCCGACTTTGAGGTTATGTCCTTTATGCGAAGATCTATCATGGAAAGATCTCCCTCTCCTGCATACTCCTCGATATGCTCAACGGTTTCCGCCTGCAAAAGAAGCTTCGAAAGTCCGACAAGCGTTCCTCCGCCAACACCCGTGCCTCCGAGATATTCCATAGTACCGTCGGCTTTTGCATGCACTAGTGCCGTTCCCGTGCCCATACTTACAACGAGAGCCTCGCTGAGCCCGGAAAGATAAAGACCTCCTCTGCCAATGCTGTCAAACTCTGCCACGCGCTGACAGTCAAGACCGTACAAATTATGCTTTACGTAGGACGAGCCCACGCCCGTCATCATAACTCGGTCAATATCTTTAATATCAAGACCGTTTTCATCGGTGAATTTGCCAAAGGCTCCGTAGGTCGCTGTAATGGGATCGTTTGCTCTGACGAGCTGGGGCTCAATCAGCGAGATGCCATTCTTGTTGGTTTTGAGGCCCACTATTTTAGTAGTGCTTCCGCCGACGTCTATTCCGATAATTACGCTCATTTCAGTCTCACTTTCTCCGTCTGTGCGGATTTCATTTTTTTTCCATAAGCCTTTCGAATGAAAGCCCGTATTTTTCCGCAATATCTCTCGCATAGGATTTTCCGTCCGGCTTTGCCCTGTATATCTTGAAGGATCGGCGTCCCTCATAAATTCCCGCAACGAGAGTGTCAATCTTAACGCCGCCAAGCTCAGCCGAGCGTCTGTTTATTTCATCTACGCCGGCGGCAAGCTCGTGAAGGTGCGTCGAGAAAATGCCTCGGCATCTGCGGACGGCAAAGGCGGTAAGTATCTCGGAGGCTATATACGTCGCCTCGTATGCACCGGTAGAGGAGAGCGACTCGTCGAGCAGTATCATACTGTTCTCGTCCGAGCTGTCGAATATCTCCTTAAGCCTTGCGCACTCCTCGCCAAGCCTTCCCTTGTCTATCGTATCGTCAGCACCCTCGGGAAAATGCGTATATATGCCGGATACGGGGGATATTTCCGCCTCGCTTGCAGGCACGGGCAGACCTAGCTGGAACATCGCTTGCGCCGCACCAAGCGCAACGGTTATAACAGATTTTCCACCGCGGTTAGGTCCTGTAAGTACGTATATCCTTGCATCGTCGTCAAAGGAGAGGTCGTTTGTCACTATTTCCTCATCTATCGCAAGGGCAACTCTGGGGTTGTAGAGTCCGACTGCCGAAAAGCTCTTCTTTCCTGCGGGAGCAGCCTTCGGAACCGTAATGGCACAGCCCTCCTGTGCCGAAAGCCTCGTGAGAAGCTCTGCCGCGCGCGAAATGAACTCTATCTCGGGAAGCAATCTTAAAAGAAAGTCGGTGTTATCTATAACATACTCGCCGACGATATTGCGCCAGCCCTTAACAGAAGCGCGGAACACCTCCTCTATCGCGGTATTGAAAGCACCGACGAGAGCCTCCTGCTTATTCTCGCTCTGTCCCCTGCCGAAGGGGGAGAGATTGGCGATGCAGGTAAATGCATCGTTTTTGAAGGAAAGCCTGAGTATTTTATCAAGCACCTTACCCGACTTAAACTCCTCGGAATTAACCGATATAACGCCCGCCGCAGTGGGACGGAACTCTCTGTCGAGGTTGACTCCTATGGTTATACTCTTTATCTCGTGAACGCGCGAGGTCAAGGCCTCAAGCTTCTTGTTGAGATCGGCATAATACTCCGACTCGGTAATAGAGGTGACGAACTCGCAGAGCTCACGGAAAGCCGGGCTCTTAATACGGCTCTTAACACCCGAAAGTCCCTCTTCAAGCTCGGCAATACAGGAAACGTAAAGCTCTATCTCGGTAATTCCGTAAAGATAAGCGTCGGCAGGAGTCTGAGCCTCCGAATTGAGCCTGCGAAGCTCCATCATATCGTCAAGAATAGGATGTATTTTAGCAAGCGTTTCCTTAAGCTCGGGAATCTCCATAAGGTCTGCAATCGTGCCCTGCCTATACGAGATAACCTCCATATCCGAGGTAAAGAAGTCGGTAAGCGAGCCGTTTTTCAAGCCGAATATCTCTGAAAGGCCAAGCTCATCGCATACAGCCTCGGATATATCGGGAAGATTGTTTCTGTCGGTATGATATGCATACGTCTCCTCGTTGGGATACAGAAGACTTATAAAACGATCAGCCATAAAAGTCCTTTCGCGCGCAAGCGCGCATCTTTATTCAGTATAATTATATCACATATAAATTCTGCTAGCAAGGGGGAATTTAAAAATTTACTTTTTATTTCATATAATGTTGCAAAAAAATCCGATTTGTACTATAATATAAATAAAACACCCTCGGAGGCGAAAATGAAGGTTTTATTCATAAATGGCAGTCCCCACAAGGACGGAAGTGTATTTACCGCGATGAATGAGGTTATAAAAACCCTCGAAAACGAAGGAATAGAAACCGAGCTGATTCACGTCGGCGCGAAAGCAATTCGCGGTTGCGTCGCCTGCAGAAAATGCACAGAGCTTGGCAGATGCGTATTTGAAGACGAGGTCAACGCCATAGCTGAAAAATTTGGGGAGTGCGACGGTCTTGTAGTCGGCTCACCCGTTTATTACGCTGCACCGAATTCGACACTCGTCGCTCTGCTTGACAGGCTGTTTTACAGCACACCCTTCTCTAAAACGATGAAGGTTGGCGCGGCAATAGTTTCGGCACGGCGCGGGGGCTGTACGGCAACCTTTGACGCGCTCAATAAATACTTTGCCATCTCGGGAATGCCAATAGTAACTAGCCAGTATTGGAATATGATACACGGTAACTGTGCGAAAGACGCCCTTCAGGACGGAGAGGGGCTTCAGACAATGCGTACCCTGGGCAAGAATATGGCGTTTATGCTAAAGTCAATTGCTCTCGGCAAGGAAAAATACGGCATTCCCGAAAAAGAGCCCGGAATACGCACCAATTTTATAAGATAATGTAAGCTTTAGTTTACAACTTTAGACAAAAACTTAACACGCTCTCGCACATAAGCAAGAGAGGCGCGGTCAAATTGACCGCGCCTCTCTCCATGCTATGAGGCATTATTTATCAGTATAAAGGATGTTATGGCTATCGCTAAAGCGACTGTGCCTATCACAAGTATTATTGCCGAATATTTGTTAAAGGTTAGCTTCGCCCTCTTACCCTCAATCAGCCGCGCTTTTGACAGCGCTAAGGTTATGGGCTTATAAAGGAGCATTGCGACCGAGCTGTTCAGCAGCGCCTTTGCAACGTTGAACGGCAGAAGAATCGTGGGAAGTATGCTCATCACGTATTCACGCGCCGCATCGGCGGGCATTACCTTTATGTAATCAAACAAATATATAGGTGTGACAAAAATATTAAGCACGAGCATAACTCCGGAGGTAGCAATTATAGCCGCAAAGAAGGCGGATAGCGCACCGTTTATGCTTCTGAATTTTCTGTATATAATCGAGGCGGTAAGCGAAAACACCGCCGAGGATGCGAAGTTCATAACGAAGCCGTACCAGCCCGTCGTGCTGAAGGTTAGCCATTCGATTGCAGCCGCTATAAAGGATATTATGACAGCCGAGATCGGTCCGTAAACAAAGGAGGCTATTGCTATAACAGCGTCCTTTACGTCGAGCGAAAGAAATCCCGCAACGGGTGGAATTATATTGCAAACGAGAGCAACTACGAATGCGAGAGCCGCAAATATTGCGATTCCGCACATTTTTTTTACATTAAGCCTTTTGTTCATTTTTGTTCCCTTCTTTTCTAAAGGAGAAAAAAGAAAAGCCTCGGTGACACCGAGGACGAAAACACGTCTTGACAGAGCAAAGCCGTCAAAGACACTTCTCTTTTGTCATCCGGACTTTACCGTCGGTAGAGGAATTTCACCTCTTCGGGAGCACGAGCTCTTCGCAGACTTTACTGCCGGTATGGAATTTCACCAATCCCCAAAGAAAATTTGATTTTTATTTATTTTATGTAAATTCTTCAAAAAGGTTCTCGGTTTTTCTACCTTATATATAATAGGTCGGAAACAAGTCGACTGTACAACAGGCAAACCGATAACGAGTCAGCTAAAAGCTTTATTTTTATTCCCCGACAGTCCATGGGACTGTCGGGGAATTTACTTTATTTCAAAGATTAAACTCTGAAATTAAGCAAGAATCTCGGAAACAACGCCCGAACCAACGGTTCTACCACCCTCACGGATAGCGAAACGAAGACCCTTCTCGCAAGCGATAGGAGTGATGAGCTCAACGTTCATATCAACGTTGTCGCCGGGACGGCACATCTCAACGTTCTCAGGAAGGTTGATGATACCGGTAACGTCGGTAGTTCTGAAGTAGAACTGAGGTCTGTAACCGGAGAAGAAGGGCTTAGAACGGCCGCCTTCCTTTTCGGTAAGAACGTAAACCTGACCAACGAACTTGGTGTGAGGCTGAATGGAGCCGGGCTTGCAGAGAACCTGACCTCTTTCGATCTCGTTCTTCTGGATACCACGGAGAAGAGCACCGATGTTATCGCCTGCTTCTGCGCTATCCATGAGCTTGTGGAACATCTCGATACCGGTTACAACAGTCTGCTTGGACTCGTCGGAAAGACCAACGATTTCAACAACGTCAGACATCTTGATAGTACCTCTCTCAACTCTACCGGTAGCAACAGTACCACGGCCGGAGATGAAGAATACGTCCTCGACAGGCATAAGGAAGGGAAGGTCAGCCTTTCTGTCGGGAGTAGGAATG
>JAZSIJ010000033.1:0-2408 GCA_045533755.1 Eubacteriales bacterium
TACGCTCTCACCGGCGACGCGCAGGTCTCAAAGCACGACGACTGGGTCGTAAGCATAAAGCGCGATATTGACAATCTTTACGCAGACGGCAGAACCACGCTTATGGGTGACGACGAGCTCGAAAAGATAGTAGCAGGCTACCGACCCGACCTGAAGCCCGACACCCTGGAGGGCTGATTATGATAATCGACAAAAAGAGCGCCTCGCTTGAGGAGCAGGTCACCTCAACTCTCGAGGAAGAGATACTGACTGGCAAGCTCGCGAACGGTACTGCCCTCACCGAGCAGAGCCTTTCCACGAGACTCGGCGTGAGCAGAACGCCTATCCGCGCGGCTCTTCACACGCTCGCGGAGGAGGGACTCATCAGCCTCGTTCCCAACAAGGGCGCGGTAGTTGTCGGTGTTACGCGCGACGACCTTGTAGATATTTACAGAATCAGAATGCGCCTTGAGGGACTTGCCTCGGCTACGGCGGCTGTGAGAATATCCGAAGGCGACGTTGAGCGCTTGCGTAATTCGGTTGAGCTCGCAGAGTTCTATATAAGCAAAAACGACACCGAGCATCTCAAGGAGCTTGATACCGAGTTTCATTCAATAATTTACAGAGCATCGGGGAACCGAATGCTCAACAAAACGCTCTCCGAGCTTCACCGAAAAATAACCTCTTACAGAAAAATGTCGCTTGCCGCACCCGGCAGACTTGAGAGGTCGGCCCGTGAGCACAGAGAAATTCTCGAGGCGATAGAGGCGCACGACGCCGAGAGGGCAGACAGACTTACCTCCGAGCATATTGCCGCCGCCCTCGAAAATATGCTAATAACAGTTGAAAATTAGGAAGGAACAGAAAATGGGTTACACTATTGCACAGAAAATAATCAAAGCGCACCTCGTCACAGGTGAGATGAAGGCAGGCTCTGAAATAGGTCTTCGAATTGACCAGACGCTGACGCAGGACGCCACGGGAACTATGGCATATCTTCAGTTCGAGGCTATGGGCACAAAGCGCGTTAAGACCGAGCTTTCGGTTGCCTACATCGACCACAACACGCTCCAGGCAGGCTTCGAGAATGCCGACGACCACCGCTATATACAGACTGTTACGAAGAAGCACGGAATCCGCTTCTCGCGTCCCGGCAACGGAATTTGCCATCAGGTTCATCTCGAGAGATTTGCAAAGCCCGGGAAAACGCTAATTGGCTCTGACAGCCACACCCCCACGGCAGGCGGTATCGGAATGCTCGCTATGGGTGCGGGCGGCCTTGACGTCGCGGTTGCCATGGGCGGCGGTACTTACTACATCACTATGCCTAAAATGATAAAGGTAAATCTCACGGGCAGACTTTCCGACTACGTCGGCGCAAAGGACGTCATTCTCGAGGTTCTCCGTATCCTCTCGGTAAAGGGCGGCGTCGGAGCTGTCGTCGAGTACGGCGGAGAGGGAGTGTCAACACTTTCAGTGCCTCAGAGAGCAACCATCACCAATATGGGCGCTGAGCTTGGCGCGACCACCTCTATTTTCCCCTCCGACGAGGTGACGAGAGATTTCCTTCGCGCTGAGGGCAGAGAGGAGGACTACACTCCCCTTGCCTCCGACCCCGATGCCGTCTACGATGCTGAGTACACGGTTGACCTGTCGGCGCTCCGTCCTCTTGCGGCTTGTCCTCACAGCCCCGACAACGTAAAGCCTGTAGCAGAGCTTGCAGGCTCTAAAATAGACCAGATTTGTATCGGCTCCTGCACCAACTCGTCGATGCTCGATATGCTTACGGTTGCGGCTATGCTGAAGGGCAAGACGGTTCACCCCGACGTTTCTCTTTCAATTTCTCCCGGCTCGAAGCAGGTTTATACTATGCTTGCCGAGTGCGGTGCGCTTGCCGACCTTATTTCCGCCGGTGCGAGAATACTCGAATGCGCCTGCGGTCCTTGTATAGGTATGGGCTTCTCGCCGAAATCAAAGGGCGTCAGCCTACGCACCTTCAACCGTAACTTCCTCGCGAGAAGCGGCACTGCCGACGCAGAGGTTTACCTCGTTTCTCCCGAAACCGCCGCAGCATCGGCGATAAGCGGTGTCTTCACCGACCCGACAACCCTCGGAAAAGCGCCTGAGGTTAAAATTCCCGAAATCTTTACCATCAACGATAACCTCATAGAGCTTCCCGCAACCGAGGCAGAGGCAGACTCGGTAACCGTCGAGCGCGGCCCGAACATCAAGCCTATTCCCGTCGGCAAAGCTCCCGACGAAAACCTCGACTGCGAGCTTATACTCAAGGTCGGCGACAACATCACCACTGACCACATTATGCCTGCGGGCGCGAAGATACTGCCGTTCCGCTCCAACGTGCCGAAGCTCTCGGAGTTCTGCTTCACGGTATGCGATAAGGATTTCCCTGAGCGCGCGAAGTCAAAGGG
>JAZSIJ010000109.1:0-10065 GCA_045533755.1 Eubacteriales bacterium
TGAGCCAAGGAGTTGAATCCAGTGGTTGTCTTCCTAAGACCGCTTGGCCTCCGACTTCCGTTCTCGCTCTGCCCGAAAGCTCAAGTGCCTCGGCGGTCTTAAACAGTATTCCTCTTCTCGCACCGACACCGCTTCCCACCATTATAGCCACGGGCGTTGCAAGGCCGAGTGCGCAGGGACAGCTTATCACGAGCACCGAAATTCCCCTCGCGAGCGCATACCCAAAGCCCTGCACACCGAAAATCGACCAAAGTGCCGTCACAATTAAGGCGATTCCCATAACGACGGGGACGAATACGCCCGAAACTCTGTCGGCAATTTTCGCTATCGGCGCTTTGCTCGCCGCAGCGTCGCTGACGAGCCTTATTACCGAGGCAATGACGGTGTTTTCTCCGACCTCGGTTGCCTCACAGCGAAGCACTCCATGACCGTTAACGGTTGCACCGTAAACACGGCTGCCTACCGTTTTTTCCGCAGGAATACTCTCCCCCGTGAGTGTCGCCTCGTTAACACTGCTCTCGCCGTCTGTTACCACACCGTCAGCGGCAATAATCTCACCCGGACGGACGATAAACACGTCGCCGCGCAATACATCCTCGGCAGGTATTGTAAGCTCTCTTCCGTCGCGGATAACCGTAGCCGTTTTGGGAGTAAGCTCCATCAGGCTGCGAATCGCGTCGGTGGCTCTTCCCTTTGCTCTCGCCTCGAGTAGCTTACCAAGCGTGATAAGCGCAAGTATCATCGCCGCCGACTCAAAATACAGCTCGTGCAAAAGATGATGAGCCTCTGCGGTATCACCCGAAGCAAGAGCGCCAACCATTATAAAGATTACCGCCGTGCTGTACGCAAACGAGGCAAACGAGCCGAGAGCTACAAGCGTATCCATATTGGGCGCGCCTCTCACAAGCCCGAGAGCTCCGCTTATGAAAAATTTTTGATTTATTACCATAACCGCGGCTGCTAAAATCAACTGCAAAAGCGCAACGGCTACGGGATTCCCCGACAAAAGCTCCGGAAGAGGAAATCCCCACATCGCATATCCCATAGAGAGATACATAAGCGGCAGAAGTAATACGAGCGAGGCTATCAGCCTTGCAAGTATCTTGCGCTCTTCTCTATTTGCTGCCACGTCAGTCGGTGATTTTTCGGCGTCGGTGGCAATTCCGTAGCCTGCCTTCTCGACGGCACACACTATTTCCCCGTCGGGCACGTCGCCATCTACCAGAAGAGTACCTGTCAGAAGATTCACCGAGCACTTTTCAACTCCCAAAAGGGCAGACACCGCGCTCTCTACCCGCGACGAGCAGGCGGCACAGCTCATTCCTGTTACCCTGTATTTTCTCATTTTTCTCTCCAAAAAGTAAACTATTATTTACATTATCCGTTAAGCAGGCGCTCCACTGTTGCCGCAAGCTCGTCTGCCGTTTCGGTTTTGCCCTCTGATATATCCTTGACCACGCAGGTTTTTATATGCGCCCTCAAAAGCTCTCGTGATATTGCCGACAAAGCCTTGCAGGCGGCGGAAATCTGCATCATCACGTCAACGCAGTAGGCATCCTCCTCTAACATTCTGCGGATTCCGCGAATCTGCCCCTCCGCCCTATTCAATCTGTTAAGCAAGGGACGAAGCTCACTTTCCTCGCGCTTTTTACATTTCGGACAAGCCTGTATGTTACCCATATATGCTCCTTTTTGTTGTTTTTCATAATGATTATATACTGCCCGGGGGTATCTGTCAAGTCTTCTTTCTGAAAAAATGTAAATTTTTCTCTATTGCCGAGAAGCAGGGTGAAAAATATTGACAAGCGTCCCTCAAACTGATATAATTATTCTGTATTTTTAAATTATATTTCACGGAGATAAAAATGGCTAAAGCAAAAGCAGCTAAAAAAGAGAGCTCTGCTCTCCTCTTCATAAAAAATCATGCGAGAGCTATAATTCTGATAGCAGTTGCGGTGGCTTTTGTAGCGACCGGCTTAGCGATCGGATTTACGGTCGGACGTCGGGTAGTTTCTCTTAACGGAGTTAAATATACTCTTGACGATGCAAAGGGAGGCTACGTCGCCTCTGCCGCCGACACCGATATAAAATATGCCGAGGTTCAGAGCGAAATTGACGGCACGCCCGTCGTAGCACTTGCCGACGGAGCGTTCGAGGGGTGCACAGAGCTCCGCTCGGTCAAGCTTCCCGACAGTCTCGTCTATATAGGCTCGGATGCCTTCCTTGGCTGTGACAAGCTCAAATACAATGAATCCAGAGGCGGAAATTACCTCGGAAACAATAAAAATCCTTTCCTCGCTTTGATTTCCTATGCCGATACTCCTGACCGCATTGCACTAAAGCTTGAGGACGGGCTGAAGATAATTGCACCCCGCGCCTTCTACGGCAGCGAATTTCTGGTTACTCTGGTTATTCCCGAAAGCACCGAGATTATCAGCGACGAGGCCTTTGCAAATGCCGCCTCTCTCGTTTCGCTGACCGTTTACGGAAATATAACAAGAGTTGGATACGCAGCCTTCTCCGGCTGTACCTTCCTCGAATCTGTTTCGCTGCCAGATACCGTCGAGGAAATAGGAGAATTTGCCTTTGCTAACTGCGATTCCCTAAGGGCATTTAATTTCCCGAAAAACATAACCGAAATCAAGGCAAATACATTTTTCGGCTGCTTCTACCTCTCGCAGACAACCCTTCCTGAGAGACTGACCTCTATAGGTGAAAGTGCATTCGGCGGCTGCGCTCAGATATTTGACGGCGAGCTTGTGCTCCCCGAGACGCTGACAGAGATAGGCGGTGCCGCGTTCGCTTGGTGTCACGCTATTGATTCGGTTGTGATTCCCGACTCGGTTACCTACCTTGGTAAGCAAGCCTTCACCGGCTGCAGCACTCTGGAGGTCGTAAGAATAGGCAAAGGTGTGACCTCTATCCCCGACAGTGCCTTTTCGAACTGCAAGAAGCTCGGCGCGGTATATATGAGCGAAGGCGTTACCGAGATAGGACCTTCGGCGTTCTCGGGTTGTACCGCACTTATGGCTTGCGACATTCCGGGTGAGGTCTCCAAATTAGGCAAGCTTGCGTTTTCCGGCTGCACCTCGCTTGCTGAGATAACTCTGCCGACGGCACTTACCGAGATACCGCAGGGGCTCTTCTCTTCCTGCACCTCTCTTACAAAAATCAACCTCAATAACGTAACACGGATAGGTGCTTCAGCCTTCCTCGGCTGTACTGCGCTCACAGAAATCACGCTTCCTGCTTCTCTCGAAAGCATCGAATACAACGCCTTCAGCTCCTGCACCGCCCTTGCGAGCGTTAACCTGAACGAAGGACTTTTATACATCGGAGAAAGCGCCTTCTCAGGCTGTACTGCGCTCACCGCTCTTGAAATTCCCGATACGCTTCTTGATTTCGGCTTTGAGGCGGTTTTGAACTCCGGGATATCCTCCTACAACGAATATGAGGGCTGTCGCTATCTCGGAAACGAGAATAATCCCTATCTCCTGCTCGTCAGCGTGAATGATGACGAGGATTCGGCAATAACGCTTCACCCTGACACGAGAGTGATAGGCGCGTACGCTTTTTCGGGCTTGAATATAGCCACAGTAGACCTGCCGAGCTCGCTTCACGGTATCTCCGTCGCTGCATTTTCAGCCTCCTCTATTACCGAGATAGAGCTTCCCGACAGCGTAAAGCACATAGGCAACAGCGCCTTTGCTGAATGCTCTCAGCTCACGAGAGTAAAGCTCTCGGATGCGGTAAAGGAGATACCGCACTATGCCTTCCTCGGCTGCACTGCACTCACCGAAATCTCCTACAGCGACTCTATCACCTCTATCGGTGTATCGGCATTCGCCCTGTGCAGAAAACTTAAGGCGTTTACGATTCCCGAGACGGTAACGTCGGTTGGAGCTCTTGCCTTCTCGGCGTGTAAGAGTCTTCCCACCGTCACCTATGACGGAGGCATATATCTTGGAAACGATAATAACCCCTATCTTCTTCTGATAGCTCTTGAGGACGCAGGTCTGAAGAGCTTCGCCGTTCACAAGGACACCAAAATAATTGCCGCATCAGACGTGTCGGGAATTACAATATCGACGAGTATATTTGCGAGCACAGACGTCGAGTCGGTAGCTCTTCCCGACGGACTCTCCTGCATCAGCGGCGCCGTGTTCCAGAATGCGAAAAATCTTAAATCAGTAATTATCCCGGGCGGCGTCAAGGCTCTCGATGCAAACGCCTTCTCCGGCTGCGCCGCGCTTGAGAGCGTTACTCTGCCAAACGGAATTTTATCTATCGGTGACAGTGCCTTTTCGGGAACGACGGCGTTGCGTGAGATAAAAATTCCCGCCTCGGTAACCAATATGGGAAGCAAGGTCTTTGACGAGTCGTCGGGTATCCAAGAGGTTCTGTGCGAAGCAGACCGTGAGCCCGTTGGCTGGAGCATAGATTGGCTTTATAATATCACTCTTGCCAAATTCGGCACAAAATAATTAGTTCAAAATGAGGCTGTTCTCATTAAGAATTCAGAAAATCAAAGGAAAAATAAAGAAAAAGCAGTAAGAACTATCGCTTCAGTGAATTCTTAATGAGAACAGACCCGGGGGCGAACGGATTTGGAGCAGAAATTGCCGGCTGACAAGCGAGAGGCGTGCAAACGTACGCTGAGCGAGGAAACGGCAATAGAATAAAAAACTTTAATTTTTTCAAAGAAAACCGTAGGTTTTCGACCTTAATACCATTTAAATCAGAATAAAGCAAAAGTGGAGATGCTAAATTAAAACGTCTCCACTCGTTTTTTATTCGGTTATGCCTAAATGCGACAGCCCCATTTTTTATTTTTTATTCACATGCTCAACAAAGCGCATGAGTGCCGCGTCACCCTCGGGCGTGTCCTTGAATACACCCGCATCCGAGAGAACTCTGACGAAGGTTTTACCTATCTCAGCCTTGATTATCTCCTCTGCGTTATCGGGAGTGATGGCATAGTTATCCTTGAATGCGTCAAACCACGCCGCGTGCTTCTCTATTTCGGGGATCTCCTCGAAGGGCTTTCCATCGGCTATCGCCTCGCACATCAAGGCAATCTCACTCTTCAGCCTCGAGGGGAGAACCGCGAGTCCCATTACCTCAATGAGACCGATATTTTCCTTCTTGATGTTGTGATGCTCTGCGTGGGGGTGGTATACGCCGAGTGGGTGCTCATCGGTTGTGATATTATTTCTGAGAACGAGATCAAGCTCGTAGAGACTGCCTCTGCGTCTTGCTATCGGTGTGATTGTATTGTGTGGCTCACCCTCGGTTTCGGCATATATGAAGGCGTCTCGGTCGGTATATGAACGCCAAGCGGAGAGTATTTTCGAAGCAAGAGCCGAGAGCTCCGACTTGTTTTCCGATGATATACGAATTACCGACATAGGCCATTTAAGCAAACAAGAGTTTACATTTTCAAATCCCTTGAAGGCGATTTTGCGCTTCTCTGACGCTCTTTCCATAGCAAACTCATAGCATCCTCCCTGCATATGATCGTGAGTGAGTATAGAGCCGCCAACGATGGGAAGGTCGGCATTCGAGCCAATGAAATAGTGCGGGAAGCGCTCGACGAAGCAGAGAAGCTTGTCAAACGTAGCGTTGTTTATCTGCATCGGCTCGTGCTTTGCCGAGAGTGCGATGCAATGCTCGTTGTAGTAGACATATGGCGAATACTGGAGATACCAATCGGCACCTGACATATCAAAGGGTATCTGACGAAGATTGGCTCTGGGTGCCTTGGCAACGGTGCCTGCATATCCCTCGTTCTCGTGACAGAGAGCACACTTGGGATATCCCGATTGAGCGAGCTTTTTTGCGGCGGCAATGGCTTTTGGATCCTTCTCGGGCTTTGACAGATTGACCGTAATATCTATCTCTCCGTATTCAGAGGAAGTCGTCCATTTGAGATCACGCGCTATCCTGTCACGGCGGATATAATTAGAGTCGCAGCAAAGCTTGTAAAAATAGTCGGTTGCGAGCTTCGGAGACTTTAGATACAGCTCGGTGAATTTTGCGCTTACCGCCGAGGGACGGGCAACGAAAACACCCATCAGCTCGGTATCAAACAAATCGCGGTAAACGAATGAATTGTTCGCTATCAGCTTTTTCTCCGCGGCATAATCGAGAATCTCGTCAAGTATTGCGGCAAGAGCCCTTTTTTTCTCCACAGGCTCGGCGGTATAGTCATCAAGTGCAAGAAGCCTCATAATTCTGCCCGTTGCGTATGCTCTGTCGCTCCCCTCAATAAGACCGCAATCCACCGCATAATTAACAAGCCCGGTTATAGCTCTGTTGATACTCATTTCTTATTCCCTCCGTCTCTCTTACATATAATTGTATATAATTGAGCCTATATTTTAGCATAAATATTTTTCTGTGTCAAGAACAATAAACAAGATTCTTTAGAAATATTAAAGGAAAAAGCCCCCTTTCACATAAAAGAGGGCAATTGATGTAAAGTTTTATTTACTTTTCTCTCACGCTGACCTCACCCGTGATAAGCTTTTCCACGCTTCCGTCGGTGAGCCTTATCAAAAGAGAGGTATCATCTCCTATTCCTATAACCCGTGCAGGATATGATGCGGCAAGCTTGTGTACGGTTATCTCTCTGCCGACGAGAAAGCTGCGCCGTCTGTATTCCTCAAGCGTATCGGCTGAGGATATTCTGTCAAGTCCCGAAAGAAACTCTGCCATTATCTCGGCGAGGAGTGTGTTGCGGTCGGGCTTGTGTCCCGTAATGGCTTCAATTGAGGTTGCAATCTCGGCAATCTCGGCGGGAAAATCGCAGCGCATAAGATTAAGACCTATCCCCACTATAACGTAGCTTGCCGTTTTCATATCCTCGGATAAGGCTCCCTCGGTGAGTATACCGCCAAGCTTTTTTCCCTTGTAGTATATATCGTTCACCCACTTTATATCGGTGCGCAGTCCGCACACGCGCTCTATGGCTCGGCAAACGGCAACCGCTGCGTAGGTCGTAAACGCGGTGAAATCGCCAAGCTCGCCCTTCGGGTGCAGAAGAAAGCTTATATATATTCCCGTGCCGTGAGGAGAAGCGAAGCTTCTGCCCCGTCTGCCTCTGCCCGCTGTCTGTCCGTCGGCAATGAATACTGCCTCTCCCTCTCTGTGAATATCGTGATAGGCTCGCGCCTCTCTGTTGGTCGAGTCGGTCTCGTAGTAAACGAAAATTTCGGGTGCCCTGACCCCTCTTTTCTCAAGCTCACGCCCGAGTATCTTCGGATTCAGTCCTGCTCCCAAAAAAATCTCGGCTTCATTTTCATAGGTCATATTATCATATTCCTCATTCTGTTTCTGTACTCTCTGGGAGTTATCCCCTCGCTGCGCGAAAAGAGCTCGGTAAAATACGACGGCGTTGAAAAGCCGCAGTTCTCGGATATTGCGGTTATCTGGTCGTCTGTTGTGGCGAGCAGCTCCCTTGCCGCTGCAAGTCTACAGGCTATTATATAACTCTTTAGGGGCATACCCGTGTACGCCTTTACCACTCTGTTAAGATGGTTCGGGTGGTATCCGAAGTGCTTTGCCAGCTCGCTGTTCTTTATGTTCTCCCGATAGTTTTCCCTGACGTATTCGATTATCCGCGCCGCAGGTGCTGTTGACACGTCAGCCTCGGCTCTCGTCAGGGCGAACAAGAGAATTTTTTTCATATATACCGAAGCGAAATCGGCATAATAGGGCTCTCGTCGGGAAAAAAGATCGTTCATCTTCGTTATATCCTTCTGCGCGCCGTCAGCGCCCGTGAGAACTATCGGAGATGAAAATTCGGGCAGGCTTTTCTCTCCGTCCGAGCTGTCGCCGTTCCACATTGACACCTCTATCGGTCTGATGTGCGTTTCGTCGGAATCGGGACGAGCGCAAACGTCGAAATTCAGACAAACAAGCGCAACGTCACCGTTGCCGCCGCGAAACTCAAAGCGATATTCGGTGTAGGAGGGAATATACGCGAGCGTATTTTTAGACACCGAATAGGGTCTGCCCGCTATCACGAGCGTCGCCTCGCCCTGCGTAATGTAAAATATTCTGTTCTCGCGTCCTACGCAAGTCTTTGTGTTTGCCTGTCCCACCTTGACCGCCCCCGCGTAGCGTACGAGGGGATTAAGCTCCTTCAGCATAGCTTCTCCTTTTTATCTCAAAGGTTTGATTTGTTATATTATAAGTCGCTTTTTTGCTATTATTATAACAGATTCTGTGATATAATGTCAATAGAATGTAGAAATTTCGTCATTTTCACGGTGGAAGGAGCAGGTGCTTTATGAATAAATTTACCGTGGGACTTCCCATCGACCCCAAGCCCGGCTTTATTGATAAAATAGTTGAATACAAGGACAGAATATCCGAGCTCTACTTCTCCTGGGGAAGCTTCCCCGGCGGAAGAAGCGCACAGACAGCCTCAGAAAGCGCTCTGCCATGGGAGGCGGAGGCAAAGCTGATTGAAGCTCTTACCTATCTTTCGGGCGAGGGACTTCGCTTCAATCTGCTCTTCAACGCCAACTGCTTCGGCGCGGAGAGCCTGTCGCGCTCACTCTTTATGAAGATAGGCGACGCGGTGGATTATATCGCCTCGAATTTCAAGCTCTCCTCGGTAACTACTACCTCGCCCATCATCGCCGGTTTTATCAAGGATAATTTCGAGGGGATAAAAACTCGCGCGTCGGTCAACATGGAGATTGGCACCGTCGAGGGTATGGACTACCTCGCCGACAGGTTTGACGGCTACTATATGAAGCGCGAATATAACAGAAATCTCGCGAAAATCAAGGAGCTTCGCGCATATTGCGACAGAAACGGCAAGGAGCTTTATATGCTCGCCAACAGCGGCTGTCTTAATTACTGCTCGGCGCACGTTTTCCACGATAACCTCGTCGCGCACGAGGCGGAAATTTCAAAATACGACAACGCCTACAAGTTCGGCGGCATCTGCCACGAATACCTCAAGGGCAGAATAGAGGACTATCTCCGCATCACTAACTTCATAAGACCCGAGGACCTGCATCTCGTTGCAGACTATTTCGACGGCATAAAGCTTGCAACGCGGGTAAACCCAAATCCCACTCGCCTGCTCGACGCATATATGAAGGGCTGCTTCAGAGGTCAGGTGACCTCGCTTCTTGAGCCCGACCACTCCGGCGTCTTCTACCCCGCGATTATAGAAAACCGGAGCATTGACGGGCGCTACACCGAAACGGTGCTTAATTGCGACAAGCGCTGCGCCGAGTGCGGTTATTGCGCAGAAACCTGTAAAAAAGCTATTATAAATTTGGAGGAGCTATAAATGCTGACAAGTCAGAAAATCAAAGAGCTTGCCTTGGCTGCCGGAGCAGATGCCTGCGGCATCGCACCCATGAGCAGATTCAACGGCGCTCCCAAGGAAATGAACCCGCAGTTCCTTTTCCCCGAGGCAAAGAGCTGTATCGGCTTCGTTTTCAGAATACCGAGAGGTGTTCAGAGAGGTATCGAGGAGGGTACGCAGTTCTATCAGTATCCCTCTATGGCTTACGGAGGGATCAACGAGATCTATGCCCCCGCGGTGCTCTACCATGTGGGTAAGGTGATCGAAGATGCCGGCTATGAATCGGTGGTCTACCGTAATACCGGTGCCCGCGGCGTTGTTTCGGATATGGACGGTACCCCCGGGAATACCTTATCGCCCGAAGAGCAGATCGAGGTCAGCCAACACGCCAAGGGCAAGACCGCGCACCACAGAAGCGTGCAGTTTACCCGCGAGGTCGCCGACGGCAAGAGCCCTCCGGATCTGCAGTTCCAATTCCGCTTGGCAGCCGTTGCCTGCGGCTTGGGGGAGATCGGCTGGAGCAAAATGCTGCTGACACCGAAGTTCGGTCCTCTGCAGCGGGTGGCCTTCCTGTTCACCGATGCGGAGTTTGACGAGTATGACGAGATGTACAGCGGCAAGCCCCTGTGCCGCAAGTGCGGCGCCTGTGTCCGGGAATGCCCGGGCGGCTGCATCCCCGCCATGAATTCCGGAAAGACCGTGTCCATCCAAATGGAAGGAAAAACCATCGAATG
>JAZSIJ010000145.1:0-4853 GCA_045533755.1 Eubacteriales bacterium
GTGGGGAATTTTTTACCGTAGGGGAGGGGTTCCCCCTCCCTCACACCTCATCCGTCGCGTTCCGCGCCACCTTCTCTCGCTGAGGCTCGGGCACGCTCGGGGTCTGGCAGTCCCCCGGACTGCCATTCAATACCCTCGCGCCGCTTCGCTACCTCAAAGGGGAAGGCTAATTAATACCCTCGCGCCGCTACGCTACCCGAGGGAGAAGCCAAAAACGCCTCCCTCTGTGTAAGGGGAGGTGGCACGGCTTGCCGTGACGGAGGGGTTGTAAAAAGATAGTTTTCATCAAAGACAATCCCTCAGTCTTTCGCTACGCAAAAGACAGCTCCCTTTGCACAAGGGAGCCTAAAAAGCCTTTGCCTTTGAGGAGAAGCCTAAAAAGCCTTCTCCTAGAGGAGAAGGTGGCGCGGAACGCGACGGATGAGGTGTAGCCACTAGAGTGGCGTTATTCCTAGCCTCCCTTTACACAAGGGAGGCGTAAAAGAGGGAGGCGAAACGCCTCCCCTACAAAGTTATTCATCAGCGTAGCGGATTCATTATTTTTGTTTTTTGGCGAAAGCTTACCTCTTCGCAAGATACTTTCTCATATCCACGGCGCAGGCGAGGAGAATGATAAGACCCTTGATGATATAGAGCATATTCTGGTCAACCGAGAGGAAGTTAAGTCCGACGAATATTATCTGAAGGAGCAGAACGCCGACGACGATACCGCTTATTTTTCCCGTACCGCCGACGAAGGAAACTCCGCCGATAACGCAGGCGGCGATAGCGTCGCTCTCGTAGTTAAGACCGGTATAGGACGCCGACGAGCCGATTCTCGCGCTCTCGATAAAGCCGGTGATGCCGTACATAATTCCCGCGAGCGCGAAAACTCCGATGATGGTACGGAAGACGTTAACTCCGGATACGTTTGCCGCCTCCTCGTTTGAGCCAACGGCGAACATGTTTTTGCCGAAGACGGTCTTGTTCCAGATTATCCACATAATGACGGTTATTATGAGAGAATAGAGAACGTATTTCGGCACGGCTATTCCCGAAATTCTGAAGAGAGGGCCGCTGACGAAATCGAGAAAGGCAGGGTCAAGTCCCGAGAGCGTCTGACCGCCGTTGCCGCCTATCTGCAAATAGAGAAGCGTTGCGCCGAAGATTATAAGCTGGGTCGATAGGGTGACGATAAAGGGGTGAAGCTTGAATTTAGCGACGAAAAATCCGTTTACAAATCCGATAAGCGCACCGACGGCTATTACCGCCATGATAACGACAAATATCGGCATCGTCGGAAGCCCTTCGAACATTTTATTCGCATATCCCGTGCTCTGAAGAAGCGAGGCGGTAATGCAGGCACAAAGTCCCACGGCGCGCCCGGCGGAAATATCGGTTCCCGTCAGCACTATTGCGCCGCCGATGCCGAGAGCAATGGGAAGCCTTGCCGCCGTCAGTGATATTATATTTATTATGGAAGCCGTCGAGAGAAACCTCGGCTCGCGCACGGCGATGAATATAACCGCCGCGAGTATAATTATAAACATAGCTCGGTCAAGGAGCATATCCTTGACGTATATTGCCTTTTCCCTTGCGCCGAGCGACCTGAAGCTCCCCCACTCCTCACGAACCGAGGAAAAGCGCCGACGCAGCTTATTCAGCCCTCGCACGAAAAAGCCGTCGTTCATTTTTTCGTTCATATTTTCTCCTTTATGCAAATCTCGCCGCCAGCTCCATAATTTTTTCCTGAGTGGCAGAGGAGGCTGAAAGCTCTCCCGCAATTCTTCCGCCGCTCATAACGAGTATTCTGTCGCATACGCCGAGCAGCTCCGGCATTTCCGAGGAAACCATAATAATTCCCCTTTTCTGCCGCTTCAGCTTAATCAAAAGCTCGTATATTTCGTATTTTGCGCCGACGTCAATTCCACGCGTAGGCTCGTCGAGCAGGAGCACCTCGGGGTCTGTGAGAAGCCACCTGCCGAGAATTACCTTCTGCTGATTTCCGCCCGAGAGTGTCTGTATCCTTGTCGATTGCCCGGCCGTCTTAACGCGCATCTCACGTATGCATTTGTCGGTTGCCGCCTCGCGCTTTTTCTCGTCGAGAAAGGATAGCGTCGAGTAATTTTCAAGGCTCGACACCGTCGCGTTTTCTCGTATACTCAGTATTCCGAATATTCCGCCGCGCCGTCTTTCCTCGGTTAAAAGAGCAAAGCCGTTTTTCTTTGCTCGTGCAGGGCTTGAGTTTCTAATCCTTTTGCCGTGTAGGTATATTTCACCGCTTTTTAGCCTTGACAGCCCGAAAAGAGCCTCAAGAAGCTCGGTGCGCCCCGAGCCGTCAAGCCCCGCAACACCGAGTATCTCGCCCTCACGGAGCAAGAACGAGGCTTCGCTTAGCGCGGAGTATTCGCCCGACAGACTCTCAACACGGAGCATGGTATCTCCGCGCGTGTCCTCATAGGGCGGATATCTGTTTGTCAGCTCACGACCAACCATAAGCTTGATTATCCCGTCGGTGGTTATATCCTTTGCCGCGCGGGTCGCCACGTGCTGTCCGTCGCGCATTACCGTCACCTCGTCGGATATGCGGAGTATCTCCGCCATCTTGTGAGAGATGTAGATTATTCCGCAGCCCCGAGCCTTTAGCATGGCTATTATCTCAAAAAGGCGCTCGACCTCCCTTTCGGTAAGAGAGGAGGTAGGCTCGTCGAAGACTATAAGCCTCGCGTTATAGGACGCCGCCTTTGCGATTTCGACCATCTGACGCTCGGATACCGAGAGCTCCTCGGCCTTTGCCTCGGGGTCTATCTTCACTCCAAGCTCTCTGAAAAGCTCGGCGGTGCGTCTGTTCATCTCGCCGTCGCGCGTGAAGGGAAGATAAGGAGAGAGGGTGGGGAAGCGTCCGAGCCAGATGTTTTCGGCAACCGTCAGCTTGAGGGCTTGGCTCTGCTCCTGGTGCACCATAGCGACGCCGTGTCGGAGGGCGTCGGCGGAGCTTTTGAAGCTAACCTCGCGCCCCTCGAGCAATATACGTCCCGCGTCCTTTGAGTAGACACCGAAAAGACATTTCATCAGCGTCGACTTTCCTGCGCCGTTCTCACCCATCAAGGCGTGAACGCTTCCTGCCTTTACCGTAAGAGATGCGCCGTCAAGAGCCTTTACACCGGGGAAGCTCTTGCATATATTCTCCATTACCAGAAGTTCGTTTGACATTCAGCCCTTTTATTCTCCCGTGTAAACCGAATAGGGAATATTGACACGCCATTTGCCAACGTGGTTTTCCTCGTCAATTCCCGAGAGAGCGTCGATGCCTGCTCTGTAATTTTCGGTGATTTTAAGAATAGCCTCTGCCATTCCGGCGCCGTCCTGCTTTATAGTTCCCGTCATAGCGCCGCTTTTTATCTTAGCCTGTGCCGCTTCGGTTGCGTCAATTCCAAACACGGGTATCGTTCTGCCGCCCGATTTGTTGTAGCCTGCCTCCTCGAGCGCCGAGATTGCGCCGAGAGCCATCTCGTCATTGTTGGCTATGACAAGCTCAACCATATTGCCGTTTTTCTCACTGTACCCCGAAAGGATAGTTTTCATGTGGTCGTTTGCCGCCGCGTTTGACCAGGTTCCGTTCTGGTCAACGAGGTATTTACTCGCGTTTTTCGAGTCGTAGAAGACGAGAGCCGGCTTTCCTGCCTTCGTCAGCATAGCACTCGCGTCCTCTGGGGCATATTTCGTCCTTGCCTCAGCCTCTGCATTGCCCTGCTGTCCCTTGAACATGACGTAGCTTATTTTGCCGTCGCCGTTTATATCAATTTCATCGTAGTTTTCGAGAACGTAGCTTCCGATAAGCTCACCCTGCAAATGCCCCGCCATCTCGTAGTCGGTGCCGACGAATACGCACTTGTCGTACGAGGACACGACCTCCTCGCTGACCGAGCGGTTGAAGAATATTACGGGAATACCCGCCGCACTCGCCTTTGAGATAATATTCATCGCCGCGTCGTCAGAGCCTGTGTCCACCACGTTGACTATCAGCATAGACGAGCCCTTTGCAATAGCGGTATCCACCTGCTCGGTTTGCGTCGTCTGGTTGCCGTTTGCGTCGTAGTTGTTGTAGAGAATGCCCTTTTCTTTAAATAGACTGTCAAGCGCGCCTCTCACGCTTGAAATGTAGGCGTCGCTGTAGGTGTAGTAGAATACCGACACCTCACCGCCTCCGCTGCCTGCACAGCTGCACGAGGGAAGGAGCGCGCAGCAAAGCGCTAAAACCATAATAAAACAAAGATACCTCTTCATTTGAACCTCCAAAACGTGATTTTTGATTTGGGCGAGGGAGCTGCATCGCCTTTTTCACAAGGCTATTTTTGCCCGAGGAGCGAAATAATATTCGATAAGAGCGTCCAAAAAACTAATTTTCAAAAACGTCTTGAAAATGAGGCTCGGTAATGTTAAAATATAAGGGAAGAAAAATAGGCGGTGGTATAATGGTAAGAGCTAATATAACCGTGCCAATTAAATATAACGACGAGCTTTTGGCTATGAAAATATCCGAGGAGCTCGGCTTTCCGCGCGAGGAAATAACCTCGGTGAAGATAAGACGCCGCGCGCTCGACCTTACCGACAAGGCCTCGCCCGTCTATAAAATGACGGTTGCATTTTCGGCATCGCCCGAAAGAGAAGCGGGGCTCCTGAAGATGAGAAAGCGCGTTACTCCCGACCCCGTGTTGAGTTTTTCTCTGCCGAAGCGCGCTCTCGGCTACACTCCCGTCGTCGTCGGAGCAGGCCCTGCCGGGCTTTTTGCGGCGCTGACGCTTGCTCTTTCGGGTGCTATGCCTCTTCTCGTCGAGCGCGGGCTTCCCGTCGAGGAGCGCAGGGCTAAGGTT
>JAZSIJ010000102.1:0-2471 GCA_045533755.1 Eubacteriales bacterium
TGCTTACGGCTTTGCAGTAGAGGACTTCTTTGAGAAGTACCTTAACGACACGGGCATAGTCTTCAAGGACACCCTCAAGGAGCACGGCGTATTCACCTACGAGGAATACGACGAATATCTTACCGAGCAGGAAAGAATTGCTGCCGAGGAAAAGAAGAAGGAGCACGAGAAAGAGCTCCCCAATCTTATGGCTCTTCTTGCCGCTCAGCGCGAGGAGCTTGATACCATTAAAAGAACGTGGGACAGAAACGCTGCCCCCTCCTCTACAAACCCCGAGGTATTTATCTTCAGGGAATATACTGAGGATATGGTTTACGAGGCGGCTAACGACTATATAACCGACATCTACGAGCATCAGTCTCCTGCCGCGTATCCCACGAAAGACCAGCACCCCCGTCTTCTTCTTACCGAGGACAATCTTCCCTTAATAAGGAAACAGCTCAGAGAAGACAACCCCACGAACGCTAGCTTTAAGAGCTTGGTTGACGACGTTCTTACTAACGAAGGAAAGCTTTCTCCTATTTCCTCTCAGGGAACGAGCGATACGTTACAGGTAACTCTATACCACAACTTCTCCTCACAGCCTGCTCATTATATTCAAGCAAAGGCTCTTGCATACCTTCTCTACGGCGACCCGTACTACGGCTATCAGGCGATTTATTATCTCAAGAACTACATAGAATCTCTTGATATCGTAACGCTTGGCGACCAGTGCCGTTACTACGGATACATCATGTATACCGCTGCAATCGTTTACGACTGGTGCTACGACCTTCTCACCGATACAGATATGATTCAAATTATCGCAGGAGTTGAGAACTGTCTTTGCCGAGACGATAAAAGCCTGAAATCCTCCCAATCAAAAATGGAGGTTCGCTTCCCGCCTCAGGACCAGGTTGCCATAGCAGGACACGGAAATGAGTATCAGATTCTGCGCGACTTCCTCGCGTTCTCCATTGCTATCTATGACGAGGTACCCTCTTGGTACGAGTATATCGGCGGACGAGTTTACAACGACTTCCTTCCCGCGCGAGAGTATCTCTACCAAGCAGGCGTGACGTGGCAGGGAACGGGCTACGCCCCGACGCGACACGAGTCAACCCTCTACTCCGCCTGGATGCTCAAGGTTGCTACCGGCAAAAATCCTTACAGCGACCTGTTGCATGAGGCAATTTGGGGTCTTATTAATTACGAGATCACTCCTGGCTATGAATTTTCCGATGGCGACCAGACCGGTGACATTCATGAGCAACCACTGTATCTTGCCTTCTTGACGGCCTATATCTATGAGGACCCCGACATGCTCGCTATGGCAATCTCCTTAATCGAAGAGGATTACTACGTCGGCAAAGACCCCTTCATAAGCACCGGATACGGCGGTTTGCAGACCACTCCATACATAGTTCTTCGCAGTCTTTGCGATCTTGAGGCGAGCGAGGACAGATACGAAAGCATGGAGCTCATCAAATATTACGGCTCCTTCCTCGGTCAGTACGTTGTCCGTGAGGCTTGGGGTGACGAGTCCTCGGCGGCAGTATTTATGAAAATCAAGGAGCGCACGACGGGCGGTCACGAGCACATGGACGCCGGTACGTTCGAGATATACTACAAGGGTATGCTCACGAGCGACGGCGGTTGCTATAACAACGACGCGAGCACGCACTCCATGTACTATCACGACGCAACCATATCTCATAACGGTCTCATAATTTACAATCCCGCTTTTGCGAATAATGAGGCTTTTGAGGGCGGATATTACTCGGGCGGCCAAAGAAGACCTGTGTTTAGCACGAACTCGATGCCGATTGAAGACTGGAAAAACAACAGCGATATGGACACCGGTAAGGTTACCGGCAGACAGCACGCATACGCCGACGCGGCAGAAACCCAGCCTCTTTACGCTTATCTTGCCGGTGACATCACCAAGGCTTACGATGCCGCGACTGTATCCTACGTCGGCAGAAGAATGCTTACCGTCTATACCGATGACGAGGAATTCCCGATGGTATTCTTCGTGTTTGACGATATATTTGCGAACAGCAGGAGCTTCGAGAAGCGTTTCCTGCTTCAGATAACCTCGCCGGATGCCCCCACCGTTAGAGGAAATACCGTCGTTACCGAGAACGGCGACGGACGCCTCGTTCTTACCTGTCTTTCCAGTAATGTCAGCATCAATGCCGTTGGCGGCAGAAATTACAAGGCCGACGGAAGCTACGATTGCGACAATTCGAACAACTATTCCGTTAACGGAAAACAGCTTGTAACTCTCAACAAAATGGACGACGGACACTGGGGCAGAATTGAGATAGTTTCCAAGCAAAAAGTGGCGGAATCGACCTTTATGAACGTGCTTTACGTTACCGACAAGGGCAACGACGAGTCGGTTGAGGTAAGAAAGGTTAGGCATGCTCACAGTGTCGAGGGTACTATATGGAATAAGAGCATCGTTGCCGTCTTCGCAACCGACAGAA
>JAZSIJ010000006.1:0-19057 GCA_045533755.1 Eubacteriales bacterium
CTCCGCACCGATTGGGAAACAGTCGTGCCGAAGAACAAGCTCAACTATATTATGGGCAATCCGCCGTTTGTTGGATATTCCTTGCAAAGCGAAGAGCAGAAGAAAGATATTCTTTCAATTTATGTTGACGAAAAAGGCAAGCCCTACAAAACCGCAGGTAAAATTGACTATGTTTCCGGTTGGTATTTCAAAGCGGCTGCTCTAATGGAAGGAACTCGCACCCGTACCGCATTTGTGTCAACGAACTCTATCACACAGGGCGAACAAGTTGCAGGAGTATGGAAGCCACTTTATAACCGTTTCAATATTCATATCGATTTCGCGCATCGTACGTTTCGTTGGGATAGCGAAGCTAGTATCAAAGCGCATGTACATTGTGTAATTGTCGGTTTTAGCACCGCACCCAACAATAAACAAAAGCCGCTTTATTCTTCCGAGAGAGTGCAACTTGTTGATAACATAAACGCATATCTTATTTCTGCGCCAAATGTTTTTGTTGAAAGTAGAAGTAAGTCGATTTGCGAAATACCTCAAATGGCAAAAGGCAGCATTCCGGTTGATGACGGCAATTTCTTTTTTGATGATGCCGAATATGTAGATTTTGTTGATATAGAACCCAATGCACAAAAATATATACGAAGATTTTATGGTGCGAGAGAATATTTGCACAATATCAATCGTTGGTGTTTGTGGTTGGACGGAGTTTCACCGACCGAATTAAAATCTATGCCCAAAGTTATGCAAAGAGTAACTGCTATTAGAGAATTTCGTCTGAAAAGTACGAAAGAAGCAACTAGGAAATATGCAGATTATCCCACGCGCTTTATGGAAATACGTCAGCCTAAAACGGAGTATATACTGCTTCCGTCACATTCTTCCGAAAACAGAAAATATATTCCTATTGGATTTGTAAATCCAGATGTTATATGTGGAAATGCAAATTTGTTAATACCAAATGCAACATTGTATCATTTTGGCGTACTGACTTCTAATGTACACATGGCTTGGGTAAGAGCTGTTTGTGGTCGAATCAAGAGCGATTATCGTTATTCAAATGACATCGTGTATAACAACTTCCCGTGGTGCAATCCTACCGCCGAGCAGAAAAAGAAGATTGAGGAAACAGCACAAGCTATTCTTGACGCTCGCGCACTTTATCCCGATTGCTCTTTGGCTGACCTTTACGATGAGGTTGCTATGCCGCCAGAACTCCGTAAGGCACACCAAGCAAACGATAAAGCGGTTATGCAAGCATACGGATTTTGGGGCAAACTCAACACCGAGTCTGCGTGCGTTGCAGAACTTATGAAGATGTATCAGAAATTAGTCAGTAAAGGGGAATAAAAAATGGGATTTGAGTTAAATGGATTTAGTACCTCTATTGGCGGCATTTCTTGGAATAAAACCACATCATCGAAGGAACTGTTTACTCATTTATTGTTTTTCTTGAAATCAAAACGCATTTTGGTAAATCCCATTGAATTGGAGTTTAAGGATTGGTGTATCGAATCGGTATTAGAAATGAAGAATCAATTAGTGAATATCACTCAAGAAGTGAAATTAAAGGACTTCGACGCGGATAGAATTCGCA
The DNA here is from genome assembly GCA_045533755.1 of Eubacteriales bacterium. Classification (GTDB taxonomy): domain Bacteria; phylum Bacillota; class Clostridia; order Oscillospirales; family CAG-272; genus UBA1740. The sequence continues at coordinate 1,592 of JAZSIJ010000006.1, forward strand.
ATTTGGTTGATGTTTGCAATAACTATTTGAATACAGTTACACCGATGAATTTGACGGGAATTATCTATAAAAAAGATGGACGCTGGGAAGATTTGAGTTTTGATCGAGCAATGAAAGCGTTTCGTACTTCTTTTAAGCAAGAAATTGAGAAAATCGAAAAGAAGTATCGCTTGAAATTTCACAAAATTATACCAGAGGAGTTTTAAATCAAGGAGAATTTAATGAACATCACTTTTCTATTAGGCAATGGATTTGATATAGGTTTGGGCTTGAAAACCGGGTACGAGAATTTTTATGATGAGTATTCGGAAATTCAATCGACAGACAATAAAAATATTAATTCATTCAAAACCATGTTAAAAAACAGAAATTTGAATGATAGGAAAAAAATTATAGATTGGGCAGATTTCGAAAAGGCATTTGGTCAACATTCTTCCGAATTTACAATGGATCAGAAAAATGAGTATATTGAGCGTTTCGAAGACTTTGTTGCAAATTTTAATACGTATTTGGAAAATGAAGAAAAACGTCTTGATTTTTCCGATACAGCTTTAATTGCCAAAACAATGAATACGGCTGTTACTACATACTTTCATATTCGTACAGCGGACAGAGAATCTGTACAAGCCATCTATAATTCTGCTGATTCCAAAAGAAACTATAATTTTATTTCCTTTAATTACACAAAAAGTGTCGATGAATGTGCACATATATTAAAACAACATCTAAAATCCGATAATTCGCGAGATGTTGGCAAAATTCTTCATATTCATGGCTTTGTTGAGGAAAATATGATTATGGGAGTTAATGATGCATCGCAGATCACTAACAAAGATTTTGCTAATGATGAAGATGTAGTAAGAGAAATTGTAAAGCCACAACAAAATTCAGATGTACGTGCCAATTACGAAAAACAAGTAATTAATGCGATTAATGATAGTAATATTATCTGTGTTTATGGTATGTCTATTGGTGAAACAGATAAAAAATGGTGGGCATATATTGCTCAGTGGCTCTCTAAAAGTGATAAACGTGCGCTCGTTATACTTAAGTATGATAAAAAGTACAATAAGCGTTTTCCGTTTATTCAGAATAGGTTTATAGATTCTGTTACTAATAAATTTTTAGAGTTGTCAGAGCAACCAAAAGAAGTTCAAGCAAAAATACGGTCACGTGTTTTTGTTGGTATGAATCACAATGTGTTTAAGATGTTTCTCTGCAAAAAAACCAAAGAGGATGAATCTTTTATTGAACAAAGCGAATCAATAGAAAAAGCATTAAAGTTTGCCAGCAATAATGGGGATGTTATTGCAAAAGCAGTCGAAGTAGCAGAAAAAACAAAGGACTTAGTTGTTAAATAATAAGTATTCTTAGTACTTGAATTCTATTGACTAATATAAATCAAGCCGATATCAAAGCGTGATTACCACGCCGCGATAGCGGCTTTTTATATTTTCTTGCTTTAATTTCTCTAACACCTCTTGAAAAATCCGCAAAAATGCATTATAATGTATTTATAATCGATAACTATGTGTATTTTTACGGAAAGCAGGTAATTTTTATATGAAGCTCGGAATAGTGGGACTTCCAAACGTAGGAAAATCAACTCTTTTTAACGCACTGACCAATGCGGGCGCGGAGTCGGCAAATTACCCATTCTGCACGATAGACCCCAACGTAGGCGTCGTTGCAGTTCCCGACAAGCGCCTTGATAAGCTTGCCGAGATGTATAATCCCGACAAATATACCCCCGCTATCATAGAGTTCGTTGATATTGCCGGGCTCGTCAAGGGCGCATCAAAGGGTGAAGGACTTGGAAACAAGTTCCTTGCCAATATCCGCGAGGTTGACGCAGTCGTTCACGTCGTCAGATGCTTTGAAAACTCGGATATAGTTCACGTCGAGGGCTCTATTGACCCGATACGCGACGTCGAGACCATTGATATAGAGCTCATACTTTCCGACCTTGAGATTGTGGAGCGCGCGATAGAGAGAACGACTAAGGCGGCAAAGAGCGATAAGTCGCTGCTTGTAAAGCTCGCCGTGCTTGAGCGCGTCCGCGACGCACTCGCAGAGGGCAAGTCGGCAAGAGCTGTGGGGCTTGATGCAGAGGAGGAGACTCTTATCGAGGAGTCACGTCTTCTTACGCTGAAGCCGATAATTTACGTTGCCAATATAGCCGAGGACGAGGTTTCGGGCGATTATGAGAATAACGAGGGCTACAAGAAGCTCAAGGCTCACGCCGAGAGCGAGGGAAGCGAGATCATAGCCGTATCGGCACAGATAGAGGCGGAGCTTGCCGAGCTTGAGGGCGAGGAGAAGCTGTCCTTCCTCTCTGACCTCGGTATCGAGGAGAGCGGTCTTGACAAGCTGATTAAGTCGGGATATTCGCTGCTCGGACTTATAAGCTTCCTCACCGCAGGACCGAAGGAGGTCCGTGCATGGACTATAAAGAGAGGAACAAAGGCTCCCGGTGCGGCAGGTAAGATACACACCGATTTTGAGCGCGGCTTCATCAGAGCCGAGGTGGTTTCTTTTGATGACCTTGTTCGCGAGGGCGACAGAAACAAGGTGAAGGAAAAGGGACTTCTCAGGAGCGAGGGAAAAGAGTACGTAGTTAAAGACGGAGATATCATTGAATTCCTATTTAACGTTTAACTTCAAAATTCAATATGCATAACATTCCCCGAGGCGTATCACTTGGTATGCCTCGGGGCTTTTGCTTTATGGTAATATCTCTGTACGCTTTGGGCGCAGATACAGCTCCGCACCGATTTCGTCGTAATAAATTCTCGTATCCTGCGTGAAGCGCAATCCCTTTACCGAGAATACGATCTGCTTGATTGCGGGGTGTTGCCCGTCAAAGACAACGGTGTCCTTATAACGCTTTCCGCCTGAGCCGAAAATCACGCAATCGGAGGCTTCAAGCGCTTCTGCCGCGTAATTTTTTCCTTTTTTATCGGATAGCACGCCGGAAGAAAGGTATGCAATCTGCTTCTCGCTATTCGTTAAGGTCATCACCGACATAGCAGTCTCTTCGGTATAAAGCGTTCGAAATTTCTTGGCAAAGCTCCACTCGCCTATCCTTATAACGCCGGTAGCACCGTAGTAGGTTACCTTGACACCCGTCTCGGCAAGTGTTGCCTCTGTAAGCTCGGCTATCCTTCGCTCGTCGTCATTCTCCGGCAGAGGCAGGAGCACCTCTCTTGTCAGGAAGCTAACGGAAAAGCTTATCGACTTTTTAGGCAAATTTGCCGAGTAGTAGCAGAAAACAAGCTTATCAACAAGAACCGTGGAAGAGTCCTCGAGAGCCGAGCTGACGTCGTAGATAGAGGTTGCTGACCCTGAGGAAAAGTCAATGAGTGCTCGTTCACCACGGGAGCGTATGAGAAGGCACTCACTTTCATCTCCCGAATAATAAACAATACTATCCTCGTATCTTGCATTTTGGGTAAGAATGCCTGCCGTCGTAATTATCGAAATGAGAAGGAGAACGGTAAGTGAGGCGGCGGTCTTTTTATGCTTCAGGTCTAAAACGAGAAACAAAATGAGCACAGCAACAAATATTGCCGCAGCAATTTCAATCACTATAAATTCATCCGAGAAATAAGCAAGCTCGGACTTTGAAAAGAGATTTGCCGTATCGAAGGTCAGGGCATAAAGCGGACGCAACAGCCAACCGACAGGAATAATATCACCGAGCGCGAGTGCTAAAATTCCAATATAGACGTACACCTCGGCGATAAAGGAGAATATCGGCGAGGAGATTGGCGAAAGCGTGGATATTCCCGAGAAGCTGAACACCGATATTGCAAGAGTTGCCGCTACGGCGAGAAAGGTTACGGTAAGACCGAGCAGCAGCTTTCTAAACAAACGCTTGCCTCGTGTGAGGGGAGTGTATTGCCAGCTTTCGTATTTTCTTTTTCCGAGAACACCCGCCTCTAAAACGCCAAGCGTGGCGAATGCCGAGAGCCAAAGACCGAGGTCATATATTGAATACGGCTCAAAAAGGCAGATTACAAATACCGCGAATGACAGGGCGGTAACGGCATCACGCGAGGAGGCGAGGAGAAAGAGACAGCTTGTCATAATAAGCATTATGCCTGAGCGAGTGACCGACGGCGAGAAGCCCGTCATTGCCATATAGAAGAGAATGAGAAGAGATGTGATGACGAGATTCTGCTTTCGCCCGATGCGCAGAAGCGAGAAAAGCTTTGATATCAGGACTGACAGAATGGCAAGATGCATTCCGCTGAGCGCGAGAACGTGGCATACACCTATTCGGGTGAAGTTTAGACGCAATACGCCCGAAAGCCCCTCGCGGTTACCCGTGAAAAGTGCGGTAAAGAGCGATCCTGCCTCAGCTCCGGCGAGCATAGTGATTCTACGCGAAATAACCTCACGCAGATATGAGAAATCGCAAACTGCCCTCTCGCCTGTAACCTCTATTTCACCGATTATTTCGGCATTTGCTGAAATTCCCTTTGCAGTGTAATATGCTCCCGCGTCAAAGTCGTCGCTATCCTCAAAATCTTTAAGCTCACAGGTGAACCTGACAGTCTTGCCCTTTGCCAGATGCGTAGCTTCCTCGGGAGAAACCGTTGTGCGCAGGCAGTACGACGAGGTAAAAGGCTCTCCGTTTATGCTTGAGGTTTTTAGGGTGAGTGTTGTTGAATAAAAGACTGTTCTATCTATTTCAGTGATGGTGGCATCGATCTCTACCTCGCCTTCAAATCTGTCATAGACTCTAAACCAACAGTCAAAGTATAGATGAGAGCATAGAAATGACAAAGCTAGCGCCAAGAAGGCAAAAACGGCGGTCGCCCGTCTGAATTTTTTGACAGTAAGGACAATAAGAAGCGGTATCAACGAGAGGAAGGAATAGGGCTTCAGCTCGTTCGGCAGAATTGAAAAAAGCGAAAAGCCACCCAGCATAATACATAGTATCAAGCTGAGTGGTCTTCTGTAAAACAAATTCATATCAATTACTGCCTAAAGAGAAAAGATTAAAATCAAATTATTTCAGAGCCTTTGGGAATTACAAAATTGACAGCCTTGGGCAGAAGCGTGAACTCTACGTTTTTTGCGCCTCTTATTTCGCCGTCTATGCAGAGTGGAAGCGGAGTGTCGAATTCCATTCTGAAATGTGACACCTGCTTGTGCTTGAATATCTTCGCGGCACGTTTGTTCTCAAGAAACGTGCCGTTTTTGTACGCACCGACAAGAGAAATAAATGTAAGACGCGATATCTTGTCGATAGCGCAGACGTCAATAAGCCCATCCTGAAGCGAAGCACGCGGAGCAGCTTTGAAGCCGCCGCCGCAATAGCGTCCGTTTCCGATGGCGGTCAGAGTGAGTTTTTTGTCGATAATCTCACCGTCGTCGTATATTACTCTCATTTTAGTACCAAATTTTCTAAAGAGGACGATTACCACACCGAGAATATATGCCAGTGAGGGAGCAATACGCCTTTTCTTTTTCAGCCTGTTTGCCTCCTTAGCAACGGCGCAGTCAAAGCCGATATTGACCATATTTATAGAATAATAGTCGTTGCACTTAATGAGGTCGATACGCTCTGCCTTGCCGTCAAGCTGTGCGTTAATGTCGGAAAAGAGGTCGCGCCTTGTGAAATTTCTCGTAAAATCGTTGCCTGATCCGCTGGGGATAACACCGTATTCTGCATTTTCATTGAGGGGCGCAGCATTGATTATCTCATTAAGCGTTCCGTCGCCCCCGACACAGATGAAGCGCTGCTTCTCGTTTGGAGAGATGCGGAGCATGGAAGAAACGTACTCGGTAGCGTCTCCCTCACAGACGGTATAGTAAATATGGTAGCTGAGCTTTCTTGCCTGGCAGGCGCACTGTATGGTCTCTTCGAGGTGCGCGTGCTTTTTATGTCTTCCCGACTTGGGATTCATTATAAAATGATAAATCATTTTGAGCTGCCTCACTTTTTGGGTGAGCATGGGCTCACCGTATATTCGCGCTTGCGGGGAAAGCGTGTCTTGCGCCCTTTCCTTTTATTATAACAAATGCACGCGCGTTTGTCAAGTGGTGGGGAAAAGGGTCATATAGTGTCATGAAAAATTACACAAAAGTGGGTGGGGAAACACCCAAAAGACTGTTTTGTCAGCTTTTTTTCTTCTCCTCTGCGCCTCTGATATAATCGTAATAAGCCTTTGCCGCCTGCTCGGTTTTGTTAGTACCGAACTCGTAGTACCTTCTGCCAACAAGGTCGCGGGGAAGATAGTCCTGACGGCAATAATCGTTTTCGTAATCGTGAGGGTATTTATAGCCCTTGAAAAGAGGACTTTGAAGATGCTTCGGTACTTCCACACCGCGACCTGCCGCAATATCCTCGCACGCTGCGTGATAGGCAAGATAGGAGGTGTTTGACTTAGGGGCGGTTGCAAGCATACATACCGCATTTGCAAGAGGAATTGCCGCCTCCGGAAGTCCGAGTGCCTTTGCACTTTCGACACACGAAAGAGTAATCACAGATGCGAGAGGATAGGCAAGGCCTATATCCTCACTAGCTATCACGAGCAGTCTTCTGCATGCAGAGAGAAGGTCGCCGCCTGCAAGAATTTTGGCAAGATAGAATACGGCTGCATCGGGGTCTGAGCCGCGTATTGACTTTTGCAGACAGGAGAGAAGGTCGTAATGAACGTCGCCGTCACGGTCAAAGTGACCGACAACGCTTGGAATGAGAGCCTCTACCGCCTCCTCGGTTATCTCGCCGTCCGAAACGTAGAAGGCGTTCTCAAGTATCCCGATGCTCATACGCACGTCACCGCCCGCACTTCTTGCTATTGCACTAAGCACCGAGTCCGATGCGACCTTGTTATCATCAAAGTTCTCGTTCAAAAGCGCGAGCGCACGTTTAAGCGTAGGCAGACAGTCCCCGGCAGTAATAGATTTGAACTCGAACACCGAGGAGCGCGAGAGCAAGGCGTTGTAAACGCAGTAATAGGGATTTTCTGTGGTTGAGGCTATAAGCGTCAGCTTGCCATTCTCCATAAATTCGAGAAGCGACTGCTGCTGCTTTTTATTGAAATACTGTATCTCATCGAGGTAGAGCAGCGTTCCGCCCTCCGAGAACATATTGTCGGTAGAGGCAATAACCTCCTTGACGTCCGATAGAGATGCCGTTGTCGCGTTAAGCTTGTAAAGCTGCATTCCCGACGCGTTTGCAATAATATTAGCAACTGTGGTTTTGCCTGTTCCGGGAGGACCGAAGAAGACCATGTTGGGAATCCTTCCGTTCTCGGTTAAGCGTCTTAATATTCCGTTTTTTCCAACGAGGTGCGTCTGTCCGGCAATTTCGTCAAAGCTCTTGGGACGCATTCTGTCAGCCAGCGGTTTCTGTGCCATTTTTATCTCCGTTCATTTGATTGTTATCGAAGTGCGGTTTTGTTTTAGGAAATCAGAGAGCCCGAAGCGGTGAGGTATCCCTCAAGGCTTCGCTTAAGTTCGGCGTGCTCGGTAAGTGTTAGCTCAGGGTCGGACTTTGCAATAGCTTTTGCCTCTGCAAACGCCGCGTCAACGAGCTCTGTATTGCCAAGGTATTTGACGGCGTTAAATTCGAATCCGCCACTCTGCCGTATATTATCTCTGGTATTTGAAGAAAAGAAATCTCCGGGGCCTCTGATTAAGAGATCCTGCTCGGCTATCGCATATCCGTCGTAGGTTGTACGCATAACCTCAAGACGTTCACGCGATTTTTCCGCCTTTGAATCCGAGACGAGAACGCAATAGGATTTGCGATTGCCGCGTCCGACACGTCCTCTGAGCTGATGAAGCTGAGACAGACCAAAACGCTCGGCATTCTCCACAACCATCAGCGTAGCATTAGGGACGTTTACGCCGACCTCAATTACTGTAGTTGATACGAGTATCTTGCATTTGCCATTTGCAAATGCAGACATTACAGCGTCCTTTTCGGCGCTCTTCATTTTTCCGTGCATACATTCAATAGAGAGACCGGGAAGGGCCTCGCGAAGATCTTCGGTGTATTTGACAGCACTCTTGAGCTCAAGCGAAGAGGTCATAGACAAGGTATCCCTGCCTATTGATGAGGGAACGAGAAGCTCTCCAACTTCCTCATCACTCTCCTCAATAGATGGGCAAACGATATAGCATTGACCGCCTATGGCGACCTGTTTTTCAATGAATTTATTTAGTCTGTCGCGGTAGGACTCATCGACAACAAAGGTGTCAACCCTCTGCCTACCCTGCGGAAGCTCGGTTATTCTGGATACGTCAAGGTCGCCGTAGAGCGCCAGAGCAAGAGTGCGGGGAATAGGCGTTGCGCTCATTACGAGCATGTGCGCCTGTTTTGTTTTTTCCTTGAGAACGGCTCGCTGACGCGCGCCGAATCTATGCTGCTCGTCGGTTATTATAAGTCCAAGACGCAGAAATGAGAGCTTGCCCGATATCAGCGCGTGAGTTCCTATAATTACATCACATTCACCGGCTTCGATTGCCGCGCGTATGCGCTTTTTCTCGCTTTCCTTTATCGAGCCGACGAGAAGCTCGGTTCTTATACCGAATGAGCCGAAAAGCTCCCGTATCTCTTTGTAATGCTGTACCGCGAGAATTTCGGTAGGTGCCATGAGAGCAGACTGATAGCCCGATTTTGCGGCGATATACATAGCAGCCTCGGCGCACACCGTCTTTCCCGAGCCGACGTCTCCGACAACAATTCTGCTCATCGGCGAAATTTTGCCGTCAGCCCCCAGCACAGTGTCCTTATACACGTCGTTTATGACACTCTTTTGTGAGTCGGTCAGCTCATATTTCAGCTTCTTTATGAATGGAAGGAGAGATACTTTCTCGAACCTGACTCCCTCTCCTCGCTTTTTGTCCTCTCCTGCCAGCGCAATACGAAGTCCAAAGGAGAGAAGCTCGTCAAAGGCGATGCGAGAAAGTGAGCGCTGAAGCATCTCGTCGCTGTCGGGCAGATGCACTCCCCGCAGAGCGTATGAGAGCGTAGGCAGAGAGTGCCTTAGCCTTATCTCGTCGGGAAGCGGGTCGGGGATTTTTGATACCGCATCGTCAATTACCGAGGCGATAAGCTTTGCCGTCATTTTTGAGGAGATTCCCTCTGTTGAGTGATATATCGGCACGAGGTCGGGGAGCGGTACGCCCTCAAAATAGGGCTCGTACTTTGGATTTGTAAGCTGAACGCGTCCTTTCGATATTACCGCCTTTCCGTAGAATCGGAAGACAGCCCCCTCGTGAAAGACGTCTTTGACAAAAGGCGAGTTGAAGAAAACAACCTCGCAAGAGCCGGTTTCATCAAACGCGCGGAATTTTGATAGCGTAAGACCCATACGAATACGCGCTGTGCTGACGCGAGTGCCGACGGTTAGAATATAACCTCTTGGCGATTCTGCGTCCGCGCGTGATAGGGGGAGAATTTCAGAGCGTCTTTCATAGGCTCTCGGGAAGAACGTAATAAGCTCGCCGAGCGTAGTTACACCCAGCTTTTCGTATTTTTCAGCTCGCACCCGCCCGATGCCCGAAAGCTCGGAGAGCGGAGTGTGCTTGGAATAGTTGCCCATAACCCCTCCCGTACATATTGTTTATTCTTCTATTTTACACTAAACTCAATGAATTTTCAATAACCAAACGCGAAAAAACGCAAAAAAGGCGAAAATACAGTGAACGTAGTTTAATTTTTCTTCAAATTTCCTTCAAATTTCCTTCAAATTTAATTTTTTGCTTTACAAAATTAAAAATATATGATATAATATCTTAATGATTTAATTTGCGCGCATACTCTAGGAGAAAAAATGAAAGTTAGCCTTAATCCCAATTATAAGCCGACCTCGGCATTATTCTTGATTACAGTTATATCTGTTGCCCTCTCACTCGGAGCGTCGCTCCTTGGAGAGATCGTTATACCCTTCGCGGCTGCCGCTCTCGCCATGCTCTATGTCACAGATGTTGGCAAACGAAGGATATTCACGGCAATCACAACCGCCGCGGTAATATTAACTGATATTCTTCTTCACGGTGCAACGTGCTATATTGGCGTTGAGATTTGCGTGCTTGCGTTGGTCGTTGCATTGGCGGTAGCAGGCAGAATGTCAAAGGCAGAGACCTCCTTCTGGCTTAGTCTTGTCACCTTCCTTTTCTTCGTTGTAGCCTCGGTGCTTGCACTGTGGTCTGCGACGGGAGAGGTTAGTGTCGACGGCTACTTCGATTACTATATCCGACTTTGTGACGCTTTACGCGAGGTGTTTGTTGATTCGGCAGTAATGGCAACGGGCAATACTCCCTATGCCGATGTTATTACAGAGGAGAGCGCCGCCGCTCTGTTCAATTCTTGTGTGAGCATTCTCCCGGCGATGCTGATGATAATAGCCTTTGCTATATCGGGAGCTATGCTGAAGCTCTTTTCGGGTGCTCTCGGCAGAATTTCGGATTCTGATACTAAAGCTTGGCTTTCCGGTTGGCGCTTTGGAGTTTCGGGCATCATGACGGCGGCGTTTTGGGTGCTCGTGGTTATCAATCTCTTTACCGCATCGTCGGACAGCGTATTCGCAATAGTTACGGCTAATCTCTATACCGTACTTATGGTGCTTCACGCATATATTGGACTCAAGATAGTAAACGTCTTCTTTTCGCGAGTTTTCAAAAGTGGAGTTTTCGCATTTTTGACTCTTGCGGGCATTTTGCTCTTCTTCAACTCTCTTGCGATTGAGCTTCTTGCCTATTTCGGTGCTGCAAATCTCTTTTTCGCTAAAAGATACGAAAACGGTGACAATTAAATAAAGGAGTGCTGAATTTCAGCAAAGTATTATGCAAAAAAATACCAACAATAAGCACGGGCACATACCCTACGCCTCGCGCATACAGCTTGGCATAGCGGTAGGGCTTGCCTGCCTTAATATCGTAGTCTCGGCGCTTCTGTGCGACCTTACCGAGATACCCCCTGCTGCAATTTCGGTGATAGCTATACTAGTCTATCTTGCAGAGATAACGGCTCTTGGCGCTCATATTGCATCGCGTAGCAAGATTGCTCCCGACAGGAGCGTTCATTCCTTGATGGGCGAGGAGGGAAGTGCTGTGTTCAAGACTACTGCAAAGCCCGTAGTGACCTTTAATACGGTAGGTAAAGTCCTTTGGTATAACGATGCTATGCGCGAGGTGCTTGCACCCGACGTCAACTTCATCGGCAAGGATATTTCCTATACGCTTGATACCGAGTGCCCGACCGACAGTCTTTCGGGGTTTGGACTCTCGCTTGCCGGCAGAAAATACGAGGCAGAGGGCTTCCGTATCTCCGAGCGAGGCGACGGACTTTATATGCTCGTCCTTACCGACGTTACCGAGCTCTCGCTTACTAAAGAGCGTTACCGTGACGAGCGCACGGCAGTTGCTTATATAGCGATAGATAACGTTGAGGACGTCCTTCAGTACGTTCACGACAAGCTCGGTGATGCCGTTTCCTCGGTTGACGAGAAGCTGAAGGCGTGGGCGGAGTCGCTGAATGCCGTTATAAAATCCTACGATAATGATAAGTACGTTATGATGCTGGATTCAAAGAGTCTCGATAAGTGCATAGAAAACAGATTTGAGATTCTTGATACGATACGCGAGTCGCGTGTTAACGATGGAGCTTCTGTTACCGTATCCATTGGAATATCCAAAACAGGCTTGACTCTGCACGACAGAGAGCTTGCGGCGCGAGAGGCTATTGATATGGCGCTCCAGCGCGGAGGCGACCAGGTGGTGTATAAGACCGAAAGCTCGGTAGAGTTCTATGGCGGACGCACGAAGTCGGTTTACAAGCGCTCTAATATTCGTTCACGAACCTTTACGAGCGAGCTTCTGTCTATGATGGTCAGAGCAGACAACGTCATTATTATGGGACACAGATACGGTGATTTTGACTCCTTTGGCGCGTCGATAGGTGTGGCAAGGCTTGCTATGCTCTGTGGTGCGAAGGCGAATATAGCCGTTGATTTCCGAGACAGAAACCTGCTTCCGTGCATCGAGCTGATGCAGGATAGTGAGCTTTATTCGCAGACATTCGTTGATAACGCAGAGGGACTTGACCTTGTCGGCCCGGATACGCTCGTCGTCCTCGTTGACCTTAACGCTCCGCAAAGAGCGCAGTTTGCCGACATTGCGGCAAAGGTCAGCAATATCGTAGTTATAGACCACCACAGAACGATGGATTCCATACCCGAGGCGGTAAAGCTTCATTATATCGAGCCCTCGGCATCCTCGGCATGTGAGCTCGTAACCGAGATGATACAGAATGCCGTAGCCTCGCAGAACATCACTAAATCCGAGGCGGATATGCTGCTGGCAGGCATACTTCTCGACACCAAGCAGTTTACAAGAAACACAGGTACGCGCACCTTTGGCGCGGCGCAATACTTAAGAGGAGCCGGTGCGGACCCGACAGATGTCTACGCCCTCTTCAAGACAGAGCCGAGTGAGCTTTCCAAGGAGGCTCGCTTCCACACCGCCATAACTATTTATAACGGCAATATAGCAATATCGGCATGCGACGGTGACAACGACGACTCCTACCGTATTATTGCTTCCAAGGCGGCAGATAAAATGCTGACGCTTCGCGGAATAGACGCCGCATTTACCCTTGTCAAAATAGGCGAACAGATACACATCTCGGCGCGCTCTGCAGGCGGAAAGGTTAACGTACAGCTCATACTTGAGAAGCTCGGCGGAGGAGGTCACTTCGACGTTGCAGGTGCACAGGTGCTTTCGGATTCGGTAGGCTCGGTGCTCGAATCGCTCAAGGCGAGCATAGACGATTATCTCGACGTTTGATTTTGATGTAAAATATGAAGATTATTTCGATAGGAAAGGATATAAACAATGAAGGTTATTTTACTTTGTGACGTTAAAGGACAGGGAAAGAAGGACGAGATAGTAAACGTCTCGGACGGATACGCGCGCAACTTCCTCTTTCCCCAGAAAAAGGCAGTCCCTGCTGATGCCAAGGCTACAAGCGAGCTGAAGAGCAAGGAGGAGGCAAAGCAGTTTAAGATAAGCGAGGACAGAAAGGCGGCAAAGGCTCTCGCTGACAAGATAAACGGCACCGATGTGGTTATAAAGATGTCTCACGGACAGGACGGCAGACTTTACGGGTCTGTTACCGCAAAGGACGTTGCCGAGGAGCTTGCCCATATTATCGGTGTTGATGTGGACAAGAGAAAGATAACGCTTGGTGAGCCTATCAAGGCTTACGGCAAGTATTCGGTAGAAATTAAAATACTCGCTGATATTGGAGCAAAATTCACAGTCACCGTTTCCGAATAAATCTGAATAAGAGAGGAAAACAATGGATTCATCAGGTCTTATAAGACAGATGCCCGTCTCAATAGAGGCGGAGCAAGCTCTTCTAGGCTCTATAATCATAAGACCGGAGAGCTTTGACAAAATCGGCGGCATGGTGGAGGCGGAGGACTTCTACCTTGAGGAGCATAAGCATATTTACAGCGCCCTTGTCAAAATGTATACTCAAAGCAAAATGATAGATACCGTCACGCTCGTCAACGCTCTTGTAGAGCAGGGTGACAGAGATGAGGCGGGCGGCATACAGTATATTACGCTTTTGGCAGAGTCTGTTCCCACAGCCTCGAATGTCAAGGATTACGCACGTATAGTCAAGGATAAGTCGCTTTTGCGCCGTCTTATTGGTGTGTGTGACGAAATAACCCGCGACGCTTACGAGGAGTCAGCGCCTGTCAGAGCTGTAATAGATTCCGCCGAGCAGAGAATGTTCGACATCTCCAATGACAACGATGTCAAGGAGTTTAGACATATCAGGGATATTCTTCAAAATGTCTACCGCGACATTGAGACCACTGTAGAGATGAAGGGGGCTGTGACCGGTGCAAAAACCGGATTTTCGGCTCTTGACCGTATGCTCGTGCAGATGGGTAAGGGCGACCTGGTTATAGTCGGAGCTCGTCCCGGTATGGGTAAGACATCGTTTGCACTTAATATTGCAACCAACGTGGCGAAGAACTCGGGTAAGGCGGTGGCTATCTTCTCTCTCGAGATGTCAGGAGAGCAGCTCGTTACGAGAATCATTTCGAGTGAGGCACTCGTTGATTCGCACTCCCTGCGTACAGGACAGCTTAAAGCGGAGGATTGGGATAATATCGCAGGTGTCATCTCATCGCTTTCGGGAGCGGATATATATATCGACGATACCTCGCAGATTACCACGACCGAGATGCGCTCAAAGCTCAGACGCATTAAGAATCTTGGACTTGTCGTCATAGACTATATAGGACTTATGCAGAGCACCTCGAATGCCGACAACAGAGCTCAGCAGGTCGGCGAAATTTCTCGTAACCTCAAGGTCATGGCAAAGGACTTCGGTATTCCTATAGTATGCTGCGCCCAGCTTAACAGAGGTACGGAATCGCGTCCCGGTGCGGGCAAGAGACCTACACTTGCAGACCTTCGTGATTCGGGCTCTATCGAGCAGGACGCGGATATCGTTCTCTTCCTTTACAGAGACGAGTATTATAAGGATATAAGCGGCTCAGACGCCGATTCGGTGGATTCCGCAAACACAGCCGAGATAATCGTGGCGAAGAACAGACACGGCTCGGTTGGCAACGTTAAGATGGGCTGGATAGGTCAGTTTACCAAGTTTAGAACGCTTGAGCAGGATTTGGAGATAAATGTATAAAGCACGCATAGACGGGCTGTTTTCCTCTCCCGAGGGAAAGCGCATATACGCCCTTTTTGAGTCGGCTGTTGCCGAGTGCAAAATGAGAGGGCATATCGAACGCGGCACGCTGATTGGACTGTCGGGCGGCGCTGATTCGGTAATGCTGACGCTCCTTTTGCTTGAATATAAAAAGCGCGAGAGCATCGCCTCTCCGACGCTTGCCGTTCATGTAAATCACGGCATAAGAGGTGATGAGGCAGAGCGCGACGAGCGCTTTGCAAGAGAATTTGCAGAGAGCCTTGGATTAGAGTTTGTGCTTTGCAAAATAGACGTGCCCACGCTTGCAAGGAAAAGCGGGAGAAGTCTGGAAGAAGAGGCGAGGGAGGCAAGATATTCCTGCTTCGAGGATATAATTTCGGGCAGAAATGATATATTTTCGATAGCTTTAGGTCATAACGCGACGGATAATCTTGAAACGGTCATATTTAATATGATGCGAGGCTCGGGGCTTCGCGGTATATCGGGCATACCTCCCGTGAGAGATAATATTTTTCGCCCTATGCTCTATATTCCCAAGTCGAATATAGTTTCGATTCTTGTGGCATCGGGAATAGATTTCGTTACCGACAGCACGAATAAAGATACCGCTTACACGCGAAACTATATAAGGCACGAAATAATTCCGCGCCTTGATAGGCTGTCACCGTCGCCCGAGCAGTCTATAACGCGCCTCACTCAAAGTTTAAGATGTGACGGTGATTATATTGATTCTGCTGCGCGTGAATTTCTTTCATCGTGCAAAGGTGAGCCGAGCCCTTCTGCTCTTTTGTCGCTTCATTCGTCGGTGCTCTCACGTGTAATTTCTGCTATGATAACCGAAGTGTCGGGAAAGTCTCCGGAGCGAGCTCATATAACCAAGATCTGCGAGCTTCTTGCCGGGGGAGCATTTTCGTGTTCGCTTCCCGGAGGCTTTAGCTTCGTATCCTCCTGCGGTGCTTGTAGTGTCGAGAAGTCGGAGCATCTCTCGCTACCAATTATTACTCTGTCGTGGGGGAAAAATCCGCTTCCCGACTATTGTGCAGAGGTTGAGCTTTTCGACGGGAAGCCTGAAATTTCTCATAATGTTTACAAATTTGCAATACAAGCTGACCTTTCGTCTGCTATAATAGAAGGCGATTTGTATATTCGTTCAAGGCGTGAGGGTGACGCCTACTTCTACGGAGGTATGATGCGCAGACTGAAGAAGCTCTTTATAGACCGCAAAATACCGCGTCCCGACAGAGAACGCGTGCCGGTCATTTGCGACGGACGGGGAATCGTTTGGGCAGTAGGATTTGGCGTCCGTGACGACGGAGCGCGCGGCGAGCCTCGCGGCATCAGAATTTCATACGACACACTTGATGGTAGCAGTTTTTATATTCCATCGATAAATAAAAAGAAAGGCACTGTTGATACTTAATGAAAGCAAATATCAAGAGCATATTGGTGCTCATAGCTCTGGTTCTGACGGTTGTTATTGCCGTCACGCTCTTCTCGTCGAGAGGTAGTACTACCGAGGAGTTCACCTACGGCAAGCTTAAGGAGCTTTTGAAGAATGACTTCGTTATCTCGCTTGAGGTGGACGCTAGCCTGAATGCTAAAATTACGGCGTATAAGCCGGTGACAGATAAGGAAGGAAACTTCTTATATAAGGAAGGGACGAAGGAGCTTCAGTATGAGCTCGATAATAAGGGAGAGCGCAAAACTGTTAAATACGAGTACCGAGTAAGCTATCTGTTTCAGCTTGAGGAGATAAACGCTCTCGCAGAGATAAATTCAGAAAATCCAAGCTCCAACCTAAAGACGTACAATCTTGCCGAAGTTACCGAAACTCCGTGGTACCTTGAGATGCTTCCCAATCTGCTTGTTTCGGTAGGACTTGCACTGTTATTCTACTTCTTCCTTCTCCGTCCCATGATGGGCGGCGGCGGAAAGATGAATAACTTCGCCAAGGCAAAAGCAAAGGTCATATACAACGACAAGGACGCCGTTAAGTTTGCCGACGTGGCAGGCGCTGACGAGGAAAAGGCGGAGCTTGAGGAGGTCGTTGAGTTCCTTAAAGACCCCGCAAAATTCGTCAAGCTCGGTGCCAGAATTCCCCGAGGAGTCCTTCTTGTAGGACCTCCCGGCACGGGTAAAACCCTTCTTGCAAAAGCCGTCGCAGGCGAGGCAGGCGTACCTTTCTTCTCAATGTCAGGCTCCGACTTTGTCGAGATGTACGTCGGTGTCGGCGCATCGCGCGTGAGAGACATTTTTGACAGTGCGAGAAGAACCCCTGCGAGCATTATTTTTATCGATGAGATAGACGCCGTGGGACGTCACAGAGGTGCAGGACTTGGCGGCGGTCACGACGAGCGTGAGCAGACCTTGAACCAGCTTCTCGTTGAGATGGACGGCTTTGGCACAAGCTCGGGCGTAATCGTTATGGCGGCAACCAACCGTCCCGACATTCTCGACCCCGCGCTTCTTCGTCCGGGACGCTTTGACAGACGCGTCACGGTTAACTATCCCGACATTAAGGGAAGAGAGGCTATCCTCCGCGTCCATACGAGAAACAAACCGCTTGAACAGACTGTTGACCTTGCGAAAATCGCGCAGACAACGATAGGCTTCACCGGCGCCGACCTTGCCAACCTTATGAACGAGTCGGCACTTCTCGCGGCAAAACGCGGTAAGGCTCTCATAGGTATGCAGGACATCGAGGACTCCTATATGAAGATACTCCTCGGCCCGAGAAAGAAGGGTAGAGTCAGAAC
>JAZSIJ010000070.1:0-4850 GCA_045533755.1 Eubacteriales bacterium
AAGACGACAATCTTATCACATGCGTTGGTACTATGCCGGGGGCGTTTGAAGGAGAAAGGGTCAGCTTCAGCGGACACTGGACTTATCATAAAGAATTTGGCAGGCAGTTTGAGTTTTTAAGCTTTGAAAAGGAGCTTCCCGACGACGTTGACGGTATCTTGCAATATCTTTCCTCGCGTACCGTCAAGGGCGTAGGTCCGATAACAGCCTTAAAAATAGTCAACCGCTTCGGGAGTGAAACCTTTGACGTTATAGAAAATCACCCCGAATGGCTTACGGACATACAGGGAATAACCATGAAGAAGGCGGCAACGATTTCAGAATCCTTCAGGCAGCAAAGCGGTATACGTGGCGTTATGATGTTCTGTAAGGACTATCTTGCCTCTGCTGAAATAACCAAAGTATACAAATGCTTTGGTACTGGTGCCGTAGGTCTTATAAAAGAAAACCCGTATATTCTTTGTGAAGAGCCCTGTGCTCTGCCGTTTGATAAGGTGGACGCTATTGCCGCGTCTATCGGCTATGACAAAAGCTCGGAGCACAGAATACTCAGCGGTATAAAATACATTCTTTCGTATAACGGAAATACGGGAGGGCACACCTGTCTTCCGTCGGACAGACTTATTGCTGTAGCGGCGAATAGTCTTGAAATATCCGAGGAGCTTACCTCGAATATGATAAATAAATTCCTTGCCGACGAGGAGCTATCCTCTTACAGAAGCGAAGACGTGCTTTATATTATGACAAACGAGGTTTCCTGCGCCGAAACAGTTATAGCGGCGAAGCTTGCGGATATATCCGAGCTTCCGACGAGCTTCTCGGGCGGGGATATATCAGCCGTAATAGAGAAGGTGGAGGTCGAGTCGGGACTCGTCTATGCAAGAGGGCAGAGAGAGGCACTCTTTGAGGCGTTAAGCCGAGGTGTATTGATACTTACCGGCGGACCCGGAACCGGCAAGACGACTATTGTAAAGGCTCTCGTGTCTATTTTTTCCAGCATAGGAGTAAAGACCGTTCTTGCAGCACCTACCGGAAGAGCCGCAAAGCGAATGAGTGAGGCGACGGGCGAGGAAGCAAAGACGATACACAGAATGCTCGAAATGGAAAAGGACGCCTCGGGCGAATTTGTCTTTGGACGCAACGAGCGCAATCCGCTGACCGAGCGCGCCGTGATTCTGGATGAATCGTCTATGATAGACCTAAGGCTGCTCGAGGCGCTTCTTAGGGCTGTAAGGCGAGGGACTCGCTTAGTTTTTATAGGTGATACCGACCAGCTTCCAAGCGTTGGGGCAGGCAATGTCCTTGCCGATCTCATAGCAACCGAGAGAATAAAAACCGTGAGGCTTACCGAAATTTTCAGGCAGTCTGAAGAGAGCCTTATAGTTACCAACGCACATAGGATAAATGTCGGAGAAAAGCCTATTTTGAACGCGGTTGATGCCGATTTCTTCTTTGTCGGAAGAGCCGACGAGCGTGATATTCCCAATACCGTTGCGGAACTGATAACAGAAAGACTGCCAAAGACCTACGGCTTTGACGCAAGAGGTGCAATCCAAGTCATTACGCCATCAAAAAAAGGCTTCGGCGGAGTTGAGCTTCTCAATGCAGACCTTCAGAGAAAAATCAATCCTCCGGGGAAATTCAAAAAAGAGAAGACAGCTCACGGCACCGTTTTTCGCGAGGGCGACAAGGTTATGCAGATTTCAAATAATTACGATCTTGAATGGGAGAAAAACGGCAGGGGGGGAACGGGTGTCTTCAATGGAGATGTAGGGGTCATCGAAGCGATTGATTTGCGTGAAGAAACACTCACCGTAACCTTTGACGATAAAACGGCGACATATCCTTTTGACAGCCTTGACGAGCTTGAGCTCGCATATGCCATAACCGTGCACAAAAGTCAGGGAAGCGAATATCCCGTCGTGATTATACCAATGTATTCCTGTCCGTCAATGCTTAGGACGAGAAACCTATTATATACGGCGATAACGCGCGCGAAGAATATGGTTATCTTGGTTGGCAGACCTGAAATCGTTTCGGAAATGGTGGGAAATAACAGGGAAGTTAAAAGATATACTACTCTAAAGCAGCGCATTTGCGATTATTATTGACTTTTTGCGAAATTGGACTTGCTTTTTTATTTGAATTATTGTATAATATAATAAGACATACTGTACCGTAGCGTCGGGATTTTTCAGAAAGGAGATGCGATATGCTTACGAAAATCGGGCTTGACCTCGGATATGCTAATATAACGCTTAGCGACGTCACCTCCGGCATCTATAGAGAGCCATCCGTTGCGCTCGTGGATAAAGACAGCCGTCGCATCGTAGCCGTTGGAAACTCAGCGATAATGGGAGATGGGGAGAATGCCGCAGGGGGTATACTCGTCAGACCATTTAAAAACGGTCTTCTGTTTGACAAATCCATTACTGAGGGAATTATAAGCAACGCTGTAAATGCCGTTCTCCCTGCTGAACGCGTCCGTTGCGTGTTCGGAGTTCCGTCCGACCTGCTTCCAAAGCAGGAGCGCGAGCTTTCGAATATGCTGAAGTCAGCGGGTGTTGATGAGAGCGTTTTCGTAAACAGAGCGCTTGCGGCCCTTGTCGGAGCCGGTTATTCTCCTCTTATCAGCGCAATAGCGGTTGAAATCGGAGCCTCATCTACCGAGGTTTTGGTTTTACATAAGGGCGCAGTTATTTATCAAAAGCGTACGTCAGTTGGCGGCGAGGACTTCGATAAGGCTGTTAAACAGTATATTATGGATCAGGGTGATGTTAACGTATCGCTTTCGGTCTCCAAGGCAATAAAGGAAAAGCTCGGAGCTGTCTGGCAGGGAAGAGTTGAGGAGTCGATCGATATAGAGGGAACGCTTTCTCTTACAGGTAACAAGGTAAAGATGAGTATTACTACCGAAGACATTGTCGGTGTATTCGAAAAGCCGCTTCATTCGCTTCTTACCGCTGTGTCGGACGGAGTGAAAAGAATACCTGCAGATTTTGTTGAGGAGATTTTCGAGAATGGAATAATCCTCACCGGCGGTGGAGCAGATATATACGGGCTGGATACGATGATGAATAAGGTTCTGGATGTTCCGGTTACTCGCCCGAATGCTCCCATTGACTGCGTAGCAAAAGGACTTTCGAGGATTAATAATATAATACCGGAGAAGGCGAAGGTGGACGGAAAGAACGTAACCGCCTTGCTTGCCAAGCTTTACGACGGTAAAAGCAAACAGAAGTAACTTAAAAAAGGAAGGGAAGAGTATGAAAAAACCGTCACTCGCGGTGAGAATTTTCACAGGCTTTGTTGCGGCTGCTATGATACTTGGATCGGTGGCGGCTGTCTTGATTTACTTTGTTTAATTATTCTTTAATATGAAAGAACGAGCTTCTCGAATAAAAAGGGAAGCTCATTTTTTGTTGCAGTTTTTATAAAAAACGCTACGTTGATTTAACGGACGCGATATAAAATCCGTAAAAACCGAAAATATACAATTCCGCTTTCGTGAAAAAGTACTGTTTAAAAGTGTTGGAATAACACCGACAAGTGTTTGAAAATGTTGAAAACTATGGTGCAACATGAAAAATAATGTTGAAAACCTTTTTTGAAAAACTATACGATTCCGATGTTTGACGGCGAACTGTGGCAAAAAACGAGAAAAAAAGGTGCGTTTTTAAATAAATGACGGAAAAACATTCAAAAAAGTCAAAAACGAAAAAATGTATTACGACGTGGTCGAAAGTTATCAATAACGGAATTGTATATTTTTTGAAAAATGTAAAAGAAAAGCCACGATACATAACGCATCGTGGCTTTGGTGATGTTGATAAATGTTTAATTATCTCTTTCTCTTGATGAACTCAATAACGTCATCATAGTTTTCGAACATACCGTTTGAGTCGGAGCTCTTGGATTCGGGAACTACCTTTATGGGCTGTTCCTTTGCAGGTGCGGGCGAGGAAACGGGAGTGTAGGGAACAAACTCCTCGGGCTCGGAAACCGAAAGCGTGATTGAAGGTGTGGGTGCGGGAGTAGGAGCGGGCGTGGGTGCTGCCGCAAACGAGGGAACGTATTCTACCGACGCGGGTTCTTCGTTTCTGGGGGCACTGTTTCTCGCGAGTGCCTGCTCTGCAGCCTCTGCTGCCTTAACTCTGTCAAATCCGGTTGCGATTATAGTAATTCGCATCTCGTCTTCGAGAGTAGGGTCAAAGTTAGCTCCCCAAATGATGTTGGCGTCGGGGTGAGCCTCTTCGTGTATCATCTGCGATGCTATATCTACCTCGTCGAGCTGAATATCCTCGGAGGCGGTTATGCTGATAAGAACACCGGTTGCGCCTGCAATGCTTGTCTCGAGAAGGGGAGAGGAGATAGCTGCCATAGCGGCGAGCTGAGCCTTGTCCGAGCCCTTTGCGGCACCGACACCCATATGAGCAAAGCCTGCGTTTTTCATAATAGCAGAGACGTCGGCAAAGTCGAGGTTGACAAATCCGGGAACGTTGATAAGCTCGGATACCGATTTGACACCGCGGCGAAGCACATCGTCTGCAATCTCAAAGGCGTTGGCGAGAGTGATATGAGTATCCTCTACCTGCTTGAGTCTCTCGTTGGGGATAACGATAAGAGAATCAACAAACTTAGAAAGCTCTGCGATACCCGACTCTGCCTGTGCGTATCTTCTGCGGCCCTCGAAGGAGAAGGGCTTGGTTACGATACCGACGGTGAGGATACCCATTTCCTTTGCCGCTTTTGCAATGACGGGAGCTGCACCGGTACCGGTTCCGCCGCCCATACCTGCGGTGATGAACACCATATCAGCGCCCTGAATGGCATCGCGAACAGCCTCGATA
>JAZSIJ010000058.1:0-4281 GCA_045533755.1 Eubacteriales bacterium
CGAGAGCCGTGAGAAAACCCGAAATGAGCCTATTGCGCTCGTACATTTTTTCGGCAACCTCATAGCCTGCCTCGGTCAGAGTGAGGTATCCGTCCTTGTCCATATTGACGTATCCGCCCGAGCGCAAAAGACCGATAGCGCGGCTGACGCTCGGCTTCGAGAAGCCCATATATTCGACGACGTCGATGGAGCGCACGTGTGGGTTGGTCTTTGAGAGAATAAATATAGTTTCGAGATACATTTCTCCGGATTCTTGTAAATTCATAATTAACCTCGCGGTATATATTTTAGACGATTACATAATAAGAATAACATAATCCCCCGAAAAAATCAAGTACAATTTGTTAAATTGCACAACAGGTTAGCCAAAACTAACTGCTTTGCGTTGGCATAATGCCGAAAATCGAAAAATTGGGGCGAAAATGCGAAAAAAGTATTGACAATTTGCAAAATTTGGAGTATGATATATATGCAGTTAGCCGAGGCTAACTCACAGAAGAATTTAAAGGAGAATGTCTATGAGAACTCTGCGGGACGTTAGAATAGGCGAGTCTGCCGTGGTGAAGAAGCTCTACGGAGAGGGCGCGCTCAGACGGCGTATTATGGATATGGGAATAACGAAGGGCGTAACCGTAAAGGTTCGCAAGGCAGCGCCTCTCGGTGACCCCCTTGAGCTTACCGTGCGCGGCTATCAGCTCACGCTCAGAAAGTCGGATGCGGCAAATATTGAGGTTGAGTGATTTTGCGTCTTAGGACGTTGCTTTTTATACACGCGAGTTAGCGTTCGCTAACTATAAGAAAGGAAAAGAACTATGGAAATTAAGATTGCTCTGGCGGGTAATCCCAACTCGGGTAAGACGACGCTTTTTAACGCGCTTACCGGCTCTAATCAGTTCGTCGGAAACTGGCCCGGCGTTACCGTAGGAAAGAGGGAAGGTAAGCTTAAGCGCCACGATGACGTTATTATAGTTGACCTTCCCGGCATTTATTCGCTCTCTCCTTACACTCTTGAGGAGGTGGTAGCGAGAAGCTTTCTCGTCGATGAGCGCCCGAACGCGATACTCAACATAGTTGACGGCACGAACCTTGAGAGGAACCTCTATCTCACAACGCAAATGATAGAGCTCGGAATACCCGTCGTCGTTGCTATAAATATGATGGACGTCGTAAGAAAACGCGGCGACAAAATCGACATAAAGGGACTCGGAGATAAGCTCGGCTGTCCTGTAATCGAGATATCCGCTCTCAAGGAGGAGGGAATCTTCGAGGCGGCAGAGGCTGCGATAAAGGCGGCGGAGCGTGGAGCTGTAATGCCTCACCACACTTTCCGTGGAAGAGTAGAGCACGCTCTCGCTCATATCGAGGAGGCGGTGCTTCACGACCTTCCGCGTGAGCGTCAGCGCTGGTATTCGATAAAGCTGTTTGAGCGCGACGAAAAGGTTGCCGAGAAGCTTGGAGTTTCGAAGAGCACACTTGCACATATAGAAAACGACATCGCGGAGGTCGAGCGCGAGCTTGACGACGATGCCGAGAGCATTATCACCAACGAGCGCTACCTTTACATAGAGAGCTTCCTTCGCGGAGTGTATAAGAAAAAGAACAACGGACTTACTCCTACCGAGAGAATAGACAGGATAGTTACCAACAAGTATCTCGCGCTTCCGATTTTCGCTCTGGTTATGTTCGTCGTGTATTTCGTGTCGGTAACGACTGTCGGAACCTGGGTTACCGATTTTACGAACGACGGTCTTTTCGGAGAGGGCTTTGACTTCTTCGGTGTCTTCGTGCCGGGTATTCCCGTCCTCGTGGGCGAGTGGCTTTCGGCTATAAACTGCGCCCCTTGGCTCTCCTCGCTTATAGTTGACGGAATTATAGGCGGTGTCGGTGCGGTGCTCGGCTTCGTTCCGCAGATACTCGTCCTCTTCCTCTTCCTTGCATTCCTTGAGGCGTGCGGATATATGTCGCGTATCGCCTTCGTCATGGACAGACTTTTCAGAAAATTCGGCCTTTCGGGCAAGTCCTTCATTCCCATGCTTGTCGGTACGGGCTGCAGCGTTCCCGGAATTATGGCGTCGCGTACCATCGAGTGTGAGCGCGACCGCCGTATGACGATTATGACGACCTCGTTTATCCCCTGCGGAGCGAAGCTTCCCGTCATCGCCCTCATTTCCGGAGTTATTTTCGGCAGGGAGTCGGCGTGGGTTGCAACAGGCGCTTTCTTCATCGGAACTCTCGCTGTGGTTTTGACCGGACTCATTCTTAAAAAGACCAAGCTCTTCGCAGGCGACCCCGCTCCCTTCGTAATGGAGCTTCCCGAATACCACATGCCTACTCTTAAGAACCTGCTTCACTCTATGTGGGAGCGCGGTTGGTCCTTTATCAAAAAGGCGGGTACGGTAATACTTCTTTCTACCGTAGTTCTTTGGTTCTTGCAGGGCTTCGGCTTCGAGGGCGGCTTCGGTATGGTGGAAAACTCGGATAATTCCATTCTTGCTTACATAGGAAAGCCGTTTGCTTGGATATTCATTCCTCTTGGCTTTGGCTTCTGGCAGGCGGCGGTTGCTACGATAACAGGACTTATAGCTAAGGAAAACGTAGTTGCTACCTTTGGCGTCCTTTACGGTGCAGCAGAGGTTGCCGAAAACGGCTCGGAAATCTGGTCGCTTCTTGCGGCGGATATGACAAGACCTGCGGCACTTGCATTCCTTGTATTCAACCTTCTTTGCGCGCCCTGCTTCGCGGCTATCGGCGCTATCAGACGCGAGATGAACAGCGCAAAATGGACCTGGTTCGCTATCGGCTATCAGACGCTTCTTGCTTATGCGACCTCTCTCGTTATATACAATCTCGGTTCGCTCTTCGGCGGAGTGGTGAATGCTCTTACCGTAGTCGGCTCTGTCGCCTCGGTTGCTATCATAGCCTTTGCGATATATCTTCTTGCAAGACCTTATAAGGAAGCTGCAAGGCTTGAAATAAAGTAAAACGCGAGGAATAAGTATGACCGCTTTCGTTGAATTTCTCACTGAAAATATCGGTACTATCGCAGTTATTCTCGTTTTAGTAGCCGTTCTTGTCTTAATCGCCGTGAAAATGGTAAGGGATAAGAAAAAGGGCAAGTCCTCCTGCGGCTGTGGTTGCTCGAGTTGTCCTATGAACGGCAAATGCCACGGAAGAACCGAGAAAGAATAAAAAACTCAGATTTACAGATAATTCCTCTCGCGGAGCGACTGCGAGGGGGATTTTTTCATTAAAAAATATTAAAAAACCTGCTTTTGAGCAAAAATACTTGAAAAATAGCTTAAGAAATGTTAAAATAAATAAGATATAAAAATGAAGCGAGGAAGTTTATGCATCATCTGATAGATTTTATCACCAACGCCTGCCTCATAGTGCCTATCGCGGCGTGGCTCATAGCTCAAATCATTAAAATTATCATCAACGCGCTCGTGCACAAGGAGCTGAGGCTGGAACGTCTTTGGGGTGACGGCGGTATGCCCAGCGGTCACTCGGCGACGGTGTGTGCCCTCGCTACGACCTGCGGCTTTACCTACGGCTTTGACAGCGGCGTATTTGCGCTAGCATTCGTGCTTGCGACGATAGTTATGAACGACGCGGTTGGCGTCAGACGCGAGGCGGGAAAGCAGGCGGTAACCCTGAAGCAGCTCGCAGAGCTGGTTAACGGCGCGATAGCAGACCCCGACGAGCAGGTAAGAACCGAGAAGCTAAAGGAGCTTGTCGGCCACACACCGCTTCAGATGGTCTTCGGCGCGCTTCTCGGAATACTCGTATCACTCGCATATTTCTGGATATGGGGATTCCCGGCTATAGCCTGACCCGTGTTAAATTTAATGACGATTTAGGCACTTTTTTACAGTGCCGATAAATAAACGTCTGCCGTGTGAAAACGCGGCAGTAATTTTTGCAAAAACACCCCGAAACTTGACACGGGGCGGCACTAAAAGGAGTTTTTATGTACGACGAGCTGACAGAGGTAGATATACGGAAAATGGAGGAGGAGATAGCCTACCGTAAGAACGTTCTGGCACCTGAGCTTGGTGCGGAGCTGAAGAGGACACGCGAGTATGGAGACCTCTCGGAAAATGCCGAATATAAAGAGGCAAAGCGCCTTAAGCGAAAGAACGAATCGCGTGTGCGCTACCTCGAAAATATGATTCGCACGGCAAAGGTGATAGAGATAAAGAAAGCCGACGACGAGATAGGACTTTTTGACCGTGTTCTCATTTACAATGAGAAAATGAAGGTGGAAAAGGAAATACAGAT
>JAZSIJ010000075.1:0-11871 GCA_045533755.1 Eubacteriales bacterium
ATTTCGGCGACCTCCGCCTCAAGCCCCTTTATCTCCTCGATGCGCTTCATAAGATACTCATGGTTGAGGTTACGAAGCTTTATATCCGCAATATACTCTGCCTGCGTTTTTGAGATATTGAAGCCTGCCGAAAGGTTGGGAACTACGTCCTCGTCGCGCTCGGTGCTTCTGATTATCTTGATTGCCTTATCAATATCAAGTATTATAGCGGCAAGTCCGCGAAGAAGATGAAGCTTGTCCTCCTTCTTCCCTAAATCAAAGGTAAGCTCACGCGTTACGCATTTAATTCTGAACTTTATCCACTCGCCAAGTATATCCTTAACGCCAAGCTGCATGGGAGTGCCGTCAACGAGAATATTGAAATTGCAGTCGAAGCTATTCTCAAGCTCGGTCGCCGCAAAGAGCTTTTGAATTACCTTTTCGGGATCGGCGTCCTTTTTCAAATCGAAGGTAATCAGCTTATCTGCGCTGAGGTCTACCGAATCTCGAACGTCTGTAACCTCGCGGAGCTTTCCCGACTTCACCATCTCTGCCGATTTTTTGATTATAGACTCGATGCAGGAGGAATAGGGTATCTCGGTTATTGCGATGCTGTTATCCTTCTTGTTATATTGATACTTTGCGCGCATTTTAAAGCTTCCGACACCGGTTTCGTATATCTTACGCATCTGTTCCCTGTCGTAGATTATCTCTGCTCCTCCCGAAAAATCAGGTGCTTTGATAATATCAAGGAGTCTATCCGTCGTGGTTTTCGGATTTTTAAGAAGCGCAATAGTGCCGTCGCATATCTCTGCGAGATTAAACGAGCATATAGAGCACGCCATACCTACGGCAATTCCGAGGTTGGGGGAAACTAATATATTCGGAAAGGTCGTGGGCAAGAGAGTCGGCTCGGTCGTGGTGTTATCGTAGTTCGGTACGAAGTCAACCGAATCCTTATCTATACCCGAAAACAGCTCGTGACAGAACGGATCAAGCTTTGCCTCGGTGTAACGTGACGCGGCGTAAGCCATATCTCTCGAATATTGCTTACCGAAAGAGCCCTTGGAATCTATAAAGGGGTGAAGAAGCGCGGCATTTCCCCGCGTCAGACGAACCATAGTTTCATATATGGAAGCGTCCCCGTGAGGATTCAGGTGCATGGTCTGACCGACAACGTTAGCACTCTTCGTTCTCGCGCCGTTTAAAAGCCCCATTTTATACATAGTATAAAGCAGCTTTCTGTGCGCGGGCTTGAAGCCGTCTATCTCGGGAAGAGCTCTCGAGACTATGACGCTCATAGCATAGGGCATATAATTCTTCTCAAGAGTTTCGGTTATAGGCTGAAGAGTTGCCTCGGCTTCGTTCAGCTTAGGGTTTTCAACTTCCTTTTTCTTTTTAGCCATTGTTTCACCATTCCGTCAATTTAATTTTACGATATTATACGCTGCCGCACGTATCATTCTGTTGTACAAGGCAAGTCCAAGCCCTGTCCTCGATGGCAGGGGGGCGTATATTTTATCAAAGCCTTTCTTGTCCGCCTCGCGCAGAAGAGAAAAGAGTCTGTGTGCCTGCGTCAGCTCGTCTGCACGAGCACCGAAGTCTATGATTTCCGCCGTGTCAAATTCAACCGAGAAAAGCTCTGTGTCCTCAGAATAGGCTATTATTGCAATCTTTTCTGAGGGGGCATCGGCTTTTATAAATTCGACAGCCGATGTGGGGGCGCCGTCTATAAGAAGCACGGGAGCCTTGGGAGCGTAGTGCCGATACTTCATTCCGGGCGAGAGAACTCGCTCTCCCTCAGAGAGAGCCTCGGTTACGGCATGCGAAATTTCTATTTCACCAACGCAGGACTCGATATCACTTTTTGTGATTCTGCCCGGTCTTAACAAGGTGATTCTGTCATTTTCGTCAATTTTAAGTATAGTGGATTCGAGTCCGAACTCCGCTTCGCCACCATCGATAATCATATCGACTCTGCCGTTCATATCGTCAATGACGTGGGCGGCAGAGGTTGGCGAGGGACTGCCGGAAAGGTTAGCGGACGGTGCCGCTATCGGCACGCCTGCAAGTCTTATAAGCTCTCTCGCCACGATGTGCTCGGGGCATCTTACGGCCACGGTTTCAAGTCCTCCGCGAGTATCCGGCGGAACTGTATCCTTAGCTTTAAGAATAAGAGTAAGCGGCCCCGGCATAAATTCCCTTGCAAGCTTATAGTAAAGGTCGCTTGTGTAGGCATACCTCTCTGCCTCCTCGGGTGAGGAGATATGAATTATCAGGGGATTGTCCGACGGACGTCCCTTTGCCTCGTAAATTTTTTTAGCAGCTCGAGGATTCGTTGCATCTCCTCCAAGACCGTACACCGTTTCTGTAGGAAAAACGACGAGTCCGCCGTTTTTTATGATAGCGGCGGCGCGTTCCAAATTCGTTATACCGGCTTTATTAAGAGCCGATATTTTTACTATCTCGGTATTCACGCCTCTTCCCCCTTGAGCTTTTCCGCAGTTTCAGCCGCAAGAAGATCGCTGACCATCGTGTCAATATCACCGTTAAGAAATGCGTCGAGCGAGTGTACCGTCTTATTTATTCTGTGGTCGGTAACGCGCGATTGCGGGAAATTATAGGTGCGAATCTTCTCGCTGCGGTCGCCGCTGCCCACCTGAGATTTTCTGGCTGAGGCTATCGCCTCCTCCTGCTCGCGCTGCTTCATGTCGTAAAGCTTTGAGTAAAGTATTCTCAAAGCCTTTTCTTTGTTCTGAAGCTGACTTCTCTCCTGGTCACATTCGATGACTATTCCCGACGGCTTATGCGTAAGTCTAACCGCAGACTCGGTCTTGTTAATATGCTGACCGCCGGCACCGCTCGACTTACAGGACTCGATTTTTATATCCGCAGGATTTACGTCCACCTCGACCTCCTCCGCCTCGGGAAGAACCGCAACCGTTACAGTCGAGGTCTGAAGCTTTCCGTTAGATTCGGTGACCGGGATACGCTGTACTCTGTGGACGCCGCTCTCAAACTTAAATTTTGAAAACGCACCGTTACCCACAACCGAAAAGGATATTTCCTTTATTCCGCCAAGCTCGGTTTCGTTAAGGCTTATAGTCTCGCATTTGAAGCCCTGCCTTGCCGCATACATCGAATACATTCGGTAAAGGTCGCGCGCAAAGAGAGCCGCCTCCTCACCGCCCGCGCCCTGACGAAGCTCGACTATTACGTTCTTCTCGTCGCGCGGATCCTTTGGCATCAAGAGAATACGAAGCTCCTCGGTGATGCTTTCGCAAAGCGAGCGCTTGATTTTAAATTCCTCCTCGGCAAGCTCACGAAGCTCGGCATCGAGCTCCGAGTCTCTCATCATAGCGTCGGAATCCCTCATTTCACGTTCTGCCTCGGTATATTCGGCGTATTTCGAAACAACGGGCATAAGATTGTTATATTCCTTTATAAGCGCGGAATATTTATTTCTGTCGGCTACGACCTCAGGGAGAGTGAGCATTTGCTCAATTTCCCTATACCTGTCGCTTGCCCTTTTCAGCTTTTCAAATATCATTGCTCCTCCTCAAAATCAAATAAAATCTGTTTTGAGGGCTTTGCTATTTTATGAACGCAGAGAATGCCTCGTAGGTGGAATAAACGTCCGCCTTGGATACCACCTCAAAGGGAGCGTGCATAGATATTACGGGAACTCCGAGGTCAACCGTTTCTATATTGTGGTTAGCGATATATTTCGCAACCGTTCCGCCGCCGCCCTGGTCTATCTTGCCAAGCTCGGCTGTCTGCCAGATAACACCGTTTTCCGCAAAGAGCCTTCTGATATACCCAACGTACTCGGCAGAGGCGTCGTTTGTACTGCTCTTTCCTCCCGAGCCGGTAAACTTGCTCATGCAAGTGCCCGAGGAGATAATAGCGCTGTTACGTCGCTCGTATGCGTCTGCAAAATTGGGATCGTACGCGGCTGTAACGTCGGCGCTGAGGCACTTACTGCTGTTGCGCACAAGCACCTCGTTTTTACCGAGCGAACGAGAGATTTCGGCAACTATATCCATAAATACGTCGCACTGCATGCCAGTCTGTCCATCAGATCCTGTTTCTTCCTTGTCGGCAAGTATCACCATAACCGTCTTCTCGGTGTCCTTGCTGTCAAAGAGCGCGGTGAGAGCAGGATAAGCGCAGACTCTGTCATCGTGTCCGTACGCACCGAGAAGCGCTCTGTCAAATCCGATGTCGCGCGCCTTGAATGCAGGCACGAGCGAGAGCTCTGCGCTGAGGAAATCCTCCTCGGTCACTCCGTACTTATCGTGAAGCAACGAGAGCGCGGTGAGCTTTATCTTATCCGAAACCTCTGCGTCGTCGTAAGGAAGTCCGCCGATGAGTATATTCAGTGACTCGGCGCTTATAGCGGTTGCCATAGGCTCCTGACTCTGCTTACGCGCAAGATGTGGAAGCAGGTCGTTGATGTAGAAGATGGGGTCGCCCTCGTTCTCACCGATGCAAACGTCCACCTTCTCGCCGTCAGCCTTGACCATAACGCCGTGAAGCGCAAGCGGAAGTGCTGTCCACTGATATTTTCTTATACCGCCGTAATAGTGCGTTTTGAGGAATGCCATACCGCTGTCCTCGTAAAGCGGAACCTGCTTGAGATCGAGACGGGGGGAATCTATGTGCGCCGCCAAAATTCTGATACCGTTTTCCTCTAAATCTGCAGAGCCTACCTTGAATGCCACGAGGCTTTTGCCGCGGTTGTTAAAGTATTTTTTATCTCCGACGGCAAGCTTATCACCGAGCTTATACTCGGTGTATCCTGCATCGACCGCCATTTTTATAGAGGATTCTACAGCCTCCCTCTCGGTCTTCGATGCGTCGAGATAAGCCTTATATCCCTCCGAATAATCAAAAATCTCGGTGATTTTTTCGGGGGAAGCCTCCTCAAACACGTTTTTCTTCTTGTAAGAAAGTTTTTCGAACATTTCCTGTCCACAGGTTTTTTCTGACATATATGCCTCCTAAATATTTATCTTTGAAATTAGACCGTACACCGCACTTTTAAGATTGTCAAGATCGGAATCGTTTTTTATAACGAAATCTGCGCGCGACGTCAGCTCGGGGTCACTGATCTGCGCGTCTATGCGGCGAGCTGCCGCCTCTTCGGTAATATTATCCCTTACAATTATTCGCCGTATGCGCTCCTCGCGCGGTGCGAGAACGGCAACGACGAGGTCGCACTCCGTGTCAAAGCCCGACTCAAACAGAAGCGGCGCGTCTACAAGGACTGCGGAATATTTCTCGTCTGCGGCTTTTATAATTCTGCGAATCTCACGAAGCACATGACGGTGAGAAATGGCGTTCAGCCTCTTTATTGCATTAGTGTTATGTCCCGAAAAGACTATCTCTGCAAGTGCTTTTCTGTCGAGCGAACCGTCTGCCGTTATTATACCGTCACCAAACTCAGATCGGAGCTCGTTAAGACATGGAGTTTCCCGAGAGGTGAGGCTGTGATACACCTCATCTGCATCAATATGCAGAAATCCGTGCTCGGCAAAAAGCGACGCAACAGCTCCCTTTCCGCTGCCCGAGCCTCCGCAAAGTCCGATTACCTTCATTTAAAAGACCTCCGTCACTCGCAGAGCATACGTCCGAGAAGGGCGCAGAAATCAAGCTCAGCCTTATCAAGACTGCCGTCGTTCATAAAGTAGTAGTCGTACTCGTAGTTCTCCACCCCGTCGTCCGAGGTATTGCCGTAAGCGGATTTCTTCATTCTCTCGCCTCCGCGCACGAGGAGCGTTTTTGCCTCGCCGCCCGTTGCCTTTACGAATTTTGCTATCTCCTCGGGCTCTCTTATATGAACGAACATAATCTCCTCGTCCGAGCTCTTGAAGTCCTCGTACTGTGCCCTCGCCCATTCGGTAGGATAATCATTGTATTCGACGCAAAGAAGCTTGAGGTCGGACAGAAATTTCCGCGACTTATCGTCCTTTTTTCCGTCCCAGCCGCAGAGCCTTGCAATCTCCTTTATCGGAGTGATTGAGGAAACGTTTTTAACCCTATAATGACGCGACGCAAGCTCGCAAAGAGTATCCTTGCCAACTCCGCCGCCTCCGTTGATGACTATAACAATCTTTTTCATATCTCACTCCGATTCCAAACAACTTTACATTATATGATACCATATTTTTGCAAAAAAGTCAATCACTTATATTTTAGTTGTTTACTTTTCCTTTAAAACAGCGTATAATTAAAGAAAATACTGTCTGTACGGGGTTAATTATGAAAAAAAGGCTCTTCGGAAAATTCGATGAAAGAGACGTTTTTATTTACACGCTCACAAACGAGCTGGCAAGCCTCGAAATTATGAATAAAGGAGCGACGATTGTAAGCTTCAAGCCATTTGGCACCGAGATCGTCGGAGGCTTCGATAGCTTTGAGGGCTACCTTGCCGACACCTCGAATCAGGGCGTAATTATAGGCAGAGTTGCCAACAGAATTGAAAACGCTACCTTTACCATGGACGGCGCTATCTATATGCTGCCTGACAATGACAGCGGTAACTGTCTTCACGGCGGACGCGGCTTTGGCGACAGAATGTGGGACGTGATTTCTGTCACCGACAATGAAATAACGCTCTCATACTTCTCTCCTGACGGCGAGGAGGGATTCCCCGCGGGTCTCTCGGTAGAGGTAACCTACACGCTTATTGATGCTACCCTAGTCATTAGCTACAAGGCTATCCCGGACGGAAAAACGCCTATCGCTCTGACAAATCACGCCTACTTCAATCTTTACGGCTTTGGCGGAACCGTCCTCGATCACACCGCGGTAATTTATGCTGATAGATATACCGACGTTGACGAGAGGCTCATTCCCAACGGAAAACGCCCTGCGGTCGAGGGAACACACTTTGATTTCAAATCCCCCCACAGAATAGGTGAGCGCTTTACCGACGGCTTTGACGGTTATGACCATAACTATATACTCTCCCCCACGGTTTTTGAATTTTTTGGCAGTGAAAAACTCGGTCTTGCGGCTACCGTTGAGAGCGACAGGCTAAAAATGTCGGTATACACCAATCAGCCCGGCATACAGTTCTATACCGCAAATTTTTTGAAGCAAAAGTCTCCCGAGCACATTTTCCACGGCGGAATAGTACCTATAAAGCACGGCGCGTTCTGCCTTGAAGCCGGGACTGAACCCAACTGTGTAAATCACGGCGAGGGATTTTACGAGGCGGGAGAGGTTTACTCGCAGACGACCGTCTACCGTATTGATAAAAAATAACATTTTTCGCACAAAAGACGGCTATACTTTAAGAAAGCCATTGACATTTTTCGATAAATGATATATAATATTTTATTAGTCATAGCATTTGACGGCTTTACACGATTAAATTCCAAGGAGATATAACAATGAAAATTTATGAAGAGCTCGTGGCTCGCGGACTTATTGCGCAGGTAACGAATGAGGGCGAAATACGCGATATGGTAAACGAGGGCAAGGCGACCTTCTATATCGGCTTTGACCCTACGGCTGACTCGCTTCACGTAGGTCACTTTATGGCGCTCTGCCTTATGAAAAGACTTCAGATGGCGGGCAACAAGCCCGTCGTGCTTATCGGAGGCGGAACTGCTATGATTGGCGACCCCTCGGGCAGAACCGACATGCGTCAGATGATGACGCGCGAAACCATTCAGCACAACTGCGACTGCTTTAAGAAGCAGATGGAGCGCTTTATCGACTTCGGTGAGGGCAAGGCTATAATAGTAAACAACGCCGATTGGCTTCTTGACCTCAACTATGTTGACGTTCTGCGCGAGGTCGGCGCTTGCTTCTCGGTCAACAGAATGCTCTCGGCAGAATGCTACAAGCAGAGAATGGAAAAGGGTCTTTCCTTCCTCGAATTCAACTATATGATAATGCAATCCTACGACTTCTATCATCTCTTCAAGACCTACGGCTGTAACATGCAGTTCGGTGGTGACGATCAGTGGTCGAATATGCTTGGCGGAACCGAGCTCATTCGCCGTAAGCTTGGCAAGGATGCTCACGCTATGACCATCACTCTGCTCCTCAACTCCGAGGGCAAGAAAATGGGTAAAACCGCAAGCGGCGCGGTATGGCTTGACCCCGCAAAGACCTCTCCCTACGACTTCTATCAGTATTGGAGGAACGTTGCCGACGCCGACGTTCTCAAATGCATCAGAATGCTCACCTTCCTTCCCATCGAAGAAATCGACAAGATGGACAAATGGGAGGGTGCACAGCTCAACGAGGCAAAGGATATTCTCGCATACGAGCTGACAAAGCTAGTGCATGGAGAGGAGGAGGCTGAAAAGTCAAGAAACGCAGCAAAGGCGCTCTTCGGTGCAGGAGACAGCGCTCTCACTCCCTCGGTTGAAGTAGATGAAGCATCTCTTATCGACGGCAGGATAGACGTAAACTCGCTTCTTACGCTTGGAAAGATGGTTCCTTCTCGCTCTGAGGGCAGACGCGCTATCGAGCAGGGCGGTGTTTCGGTTAACGGAGAAAAGGTAACCGACGTTAAGGCAGCCGTCACCCTGGACGAGCTCAGAGAGGGCGTTCTGGTTAAGCGCGGAAAGAAGAGCTTCTGCAAATTCGTTATCAAGTAACGCTCCTCTGCCTTGCTTTATATCCAAAATTTTCAAATATCGCTGTTAATATTTGTTAAATTCTATTTTTTAACAATAAACGTATTGACTTAACTCGAAAAAAATGTTAAAATAGTACGTAAAGGATGGTATGTTTATGAAGAAAGTACATAGAAGTTTTATTTTTTGTGTGATCGTTGCGATCGCTTCACTGGCGCTTGGAATCACTACGCTTCCGACGTTTAATATCGGGCAGACCATGCCGAACGCCCTCTTGGCTTTGGTTGTCGGCGCTTGTATGATAGCCTTCGTGCTCCCCGAAATAATATCTACTCGCGGCATTATATGCCTGCTTAATTTCCTTGAATTTTTGCTTCTTGCAATAGTTGCGCTGATACTCGTAATTCAAGAGGTTCTTCCCTTTATGGATTACGCGACCTGCAGAATGCTTGCGGTTGCTATCTGGATTCACGGTATGGTTGGCATATTTAAGATATACAACACTAGAGTTGCTTCTATGAAAAAGGGACTTGCCCTTCCTCTTTTCGTAAACATAGTTTTTATAACGCTCGGAACATATCTCTTTGCAATACCGTTCTTAAGCGAGATAGTGATGACTTGGATGTTCTCAATATTCTTCTTCGTCCTCACCTTCCTTATGATAGCGCTCTCGCTTCTCTACGCACCTAAAGCATCTAGGAAAAGTAAAAAAAGAAAGTAATATCTTTACCGTCAAAAAAGACTGTCACGCTGTGACAGCCTTTTTTATATTCATTTGAAGGGTGTTATTTGCACATTTCGCGGAGCTTATCTGCGATGTCGCATTCCTCCCACTTGACGCCGAGATCCTCTCTGCCCATGTGACCGTAGGCAGCAAGCTGCTTGTAGATAGGACGGCGGAGCTCAAACTTCTTGATTATTGCCGCGGGACGAAGGTCAACGAGCTCGGATACCGCAGCCGAGATTTTCTCCTCGCTGACTGTTGCCGTGCCAAAGGTGTCTATCATAACCGACACCGGCTTTGCAATACCTATTGCGTAGGCAATCTGAACCTCGCATTTTTTAGCAAGTCCGGCCTTGACGATGTTCTTCGCAACGTATCTTGCGGCGTAGGAGGCGCTTCTGTCGACCTTGGTAGGATCCTTGCCCGAGAATGCTCCGCCGCCGTGACGGGAATAGCCGCCGTAGGTATCGACTATTATTTTTCTGCCCGTAAGTCCTGTGTCACCCTGAGGCCCGCCGATAACAAATCTGCCGGTCGGGTTAACGTAGATATTGACCTTGCCGTCTATAAGCTCGCTCGGTACTATCGGAAGAATTACCTGCTCGATTATATCCTTTCTGATGGTTGCGGGGTCTATCTCTGCGCTGTGCTGAGAGGAAACGACGATGGTGTCAACACGGGTAGGTATACCGTCAATGTACTCTACGGTAACCTGGGTTTTTCCGTCAGGGCGGAGATAGGAAAGCTTGCCCGATTTTCTGACCTCGGTAAGACGCTTTGCAAGTCTGTGCGCGAGAGATATGGGAAGAGGCATAAGCTCGGGAGTTTCGTCGCAGGCATAGCCAAACATAAGTCCCTGGTCACCCGCACCGGTATCAAGGTCGTCGGCAAGCTCGCCCTCCTTTGCCTCGAGGCACTTATCAACGCCGAGGGCGATGTCCTCGCTCTGCTCGTGGATAGACGAGAGAACGGCGCAGGTCTTGGCATCAAAGCCATACTTTGCTCTGTCGTAGCCTATTTCGGTAACGGTGTCACGGACTATCTTCTGCACGTCGATTCTCGCATTTGTGGTAATCTCGCCCATAACGGTGATAATTCCGGTTGTTGCAAAGGTCTCGCAAGCAACGCGGCTATCGGGGTCTTGCTCGATTATCGCGTCGAGTATGGCGTCGGATATTTTATCGCAGATTTTGTCGGGATGTCCCTCGGTTACAGACTCCGAGGTAAATAAAACTTTCTTCATTTTTTTAATTCCTTTTCTCTATCAAAAAACTCGGGAAGAGGCGACAGCCGTTCCCGAGGATAAGATTTCTTATCTGTCAGGAATTGGCACCTTGTATAAAACAGGTTGCCGGGCTTCACAGGGCCAGTCCCTCCGCCGCTCTTGATAAGTGATATTAAATTCGCATATATTGTAGCATAAATGCGACGAAAAATCAAGGTGTTTTACAAAATATTTTCAATTTCGTCAAACCGAATGTGCGGCATAGGCGCGGTAGCCCTGTGAAATCAGCACTTGCTCGGCGCGCTTTGCGTCCTCTGCGGTATCAAAAACGCCAAAGACAGACGGGCCGCTTCCGCTCATAAGAGAGGCTTTTGCGCCAAGCTCGGTCATTTTCAGCTTCAGCGCTTCAGCGCCTCTGCAGTCCTTAAAGACGGCGGGCTCGAAAAGGTTGTAGAGGGCGTCGGCATCTAATTCTCCTCGCTTTATTCCGAAGAGAAGCTTGTCCAAAAGGCCCTCATTATTACGGGTAACGCTTCCGTCGAAATCCGAATAAAGCGAGTCAAGTGCGGCGTAGGCTGTGGGCGTTGAAACGTGCTCACCCTCGGCTATGGCAATAACGAAATGATTCCCCTGCAAATCGGGAAGGCGTTCTATCAGCTCTCCTCTGCCCCGACAAAGCGCGGTTCCTCCTCTCACGCAGTAAGGGACGTCGCTGCCCAGCTCCGAGGCGAGCGAGAGAAGCATTCTGTCTGTAAAATGCTTGTTATAAATCCTGTTGAGAGCGCGGAGCGTCGCCGCGGCATCGGCAGAGCCGCCTGCAAGTCCTGCGGCAACGGGAATGTTTTTAGACAGAGTTATCCTCACGCTGTCGTTTATACCTGCGCGCGAAAGGTAGAGCCTAGCCGCCTTAACCGCTATATTGCGCTCGTCGGTGGGAAGTCTGCGTCCTCCCTCTATCTGCAGGCTCACCGCCCCCTCGCGCGACGGCGTAACCTCGACGGTTATTTCGTCTGAAAGCGACACGGTATGCATAACCGTTTCTACGTCGTGAAAGCCGTCGGGGCGCTTCCCCACGACGTCGAGATATAGATTTATTTTAGCGTATGCAAGCTCCTTGACTGCTCTCATCTTTTTACCGTCCTCTTTTTTATATATTATACACTACTATATATTTTTTTGCAAGAGAAAAATATTTTTGGGAAATCTCTTGACAAACCGAAACTTATGTGATATAATTCTCTGGTAGTTTGGACAACTATGTCCGACCCCTTGCCACGAAGGTGGCCAAATGACCATAAGGAGGTAAATTCAGATGGAAAAGAAGATTTGTTCTTATGAGCTTC
>JAZSIJ010000134.1:0-4059 GCA_045533755.1 Eubacteriales bacterium
CGTCTGCGATGATGCTGCCGAGGGTATCCGAGTCCTCGTCGTCGAAGGCACGCTCGTCAAGAGAGCGCGGCGGCACTGCCGAGAAAATCGCGCTTGCCGCGTCCTGAACGCTCACACCAACCGCCCTTGCAATCTCGGAAAGCGAGGTGTCAGCGCCACAGGCGAGCCTCTGCTCCCTCTCCTTGTTAAGCAGCATGGCGAGCCTTTTTTCGTCGCGCGAGACCTTTACCAAGCCGTCGTCGCGCAGAAAACGCCGCATCTCACCCATAATAAGCGGCACGGCGTAGGTTGAAAAGGCGCAGCCGCGAGAGAGGTCGAAGCTCTTCATAGCCTTCACGAGCCCGATGTTTCCGCACTCGATGAGGTCGGACATCTCCGCACGCTCGGAAAAGCGCCCGGCTATCTTGTAAACGAGGGGCGCGTTAAGCTCGGCAAGCTCCTCGCCTGCCTCGCGGTTGCCGTTTCTGTATTCCCTGAGAAGCTCGAGATTTCTGTCGTAGGCACTTTTTCTTTCGGTAATATTCTCCATTCGACACGGTTCCGGTCAGGGTTTCAGTTTTTTCCTCATCAGGACGGTTGTTCCCTTGCCGGGACGCGACTTCACCGAGAGAAAATCGGTAAAGCTCTCCATAACGAGAAAGCCCATTCCGCATCTGTCACCGTACTCTCCCGTCGTGAACATCGGCTCGCGTGCGCGCGCAACGTCCTCAATGCCGCAGCCGTTATCGGATATTTCAACCGACACCTCGCGGTCGTCGTAGAGTCTGACAGATATGTATATATTCCCGACCTCACCATCAGCGAGTCCTCGATAGCCGTGTACTATCGAATTTGTGACCGCCTCGGACACGGCGCATCTCAAATCTCCGAGCTCCTCAACGGTTGGGGACAGCTCTGCGACAAACGCCGAGATGCAGGAGCGCGCTACCGCCTCGTTCGTGCTCCTTGCGGGAAGCCTGAGCTTCATTTCGTTTATAATTTTCCTCATTTCTTGCCACCTCCTATGCCGATATCGTCAGCTCGCGTATTTTTTCAAGTCCGGAAAGACGCACGAGCCGTCTTAGCGTCGGGGAAAGCCCCGTGACTCGCACGACAGCACCTACCGCCTTTGCCGCCTCTACTCTGCCGATTATCAGCCCTATTCCCGACGAGTCCATAAAATGAACCGACGAAAAATCGAGTATAAGAAGCTCGGGACGTGCGGCGAATACCGCCTCGTCTATTCTTTCTCTGACGCGCTTTGCTGCGTGGTGGTCAAGCTCGCAGATTAGCTCTGCGGTGAGGCTTTTTCCGTTTTCGGTTATCTTTAAATCGTCCTGCATTTTTGTTTACCTCTTCCTTTTACTTCCTTGTTAGACACGTCTATTCTATCACGTAAGAGGGGAAAATTTTGTCGCACCTTGACGGCGAATTAAAAATATTCTATTCGGTAAGATACAGACGTCTGGCTATGTTGTGTTTTATCTCCTTTTTTCTTTTTTTGTATGTAGTTTCCGAGATGTGAGCAAGACGGCTCTTCGCATATCCGACAGATGAGCCTATCTCCTCGATGAAGCCCTCAACCTCGAAGTCCTCTGCAAGCTCGCTTGTCGCATCGATGATTTTCGCGTTGAGGTAGCGGAGCTCGGTTTCCACCCTGCGCGAGAGATTTCCTCTTCGGATAAGCTCGCTTCTGCGCGAATAGTCGGCGCACAAAGCCGAAACAAGAGTGTCAAG
Organism: Eubacteriales bacterium; assembly: GCA_045533755.1. GTDB lineage: Bacteria > Bacillota > Clostridia > Oscillospirales > CAG-272 > UBA1740. The sequence continues at coordinate 1,717 of JAZSIJ010000134.1, forward strand.
CGTTCCCATAAAGTCCCATCACTCCTCTCGTGCGTCTGAGCTCGTCCTCAAGGTCGGCAAGCGTTTTTTCAAGGAGCGCGAGGCTTTTCAAGGTTTCCCGCGCCTCCTCTACTATCTCTTCTATCTCGGGAAGCCATCTGTCAGGCTCACCCTCGGAAAATTCGCTGAGAGCGTCAAGTAAGAGGCTTCTTACGTTAATCATATTGTCGGTTTCGGCGATTTTTGCCTTTATTTCGGCAATATCGCTTCTGATGTCGGCAGGGCGGCGGTATATACGCGCACCCTCGCCCTCATAGGTGTTGTAGGATACCAGCAATAAAATTTCTCCTTCCTTTGTTTTAAACGATTTTGTTGCTTGACAGGACTACTCGGGGCAAAAAGTAACCTGTTACGTGACAATTATAGCTCAAAAAAAGTCGCTTGTCAAGTGATTTTTGTAATTTTTTCAAAAAGGTGTTGCATTTTAAGTGACTTTATGCTATAATCAAAACAAATACCAACAAAATTCGACAAGCGAAGCAAAACACTACCTTTAATAATAGAAAAGAACTCACTCTACTCTTTAAATTTCCAACTTTCAATTTTCAATTTTCAAATTCGCCCACAATGTGCGCGACAAAGGAGAACACTATGTTAGCAAACAAGCTGAAATCACTCAGAAAGGCAAGAAGAATGACGCAGGACGAGCTTGCCGTAGCACTTGGCACGAGCAAGCAGACGATACACCGCTACGAGAACGGAATTATCACGAATATTCCGCCCGAGAAGGTCGAGAAGCTCGCCTCGGCACTCGGCACTACACCCTCCGAGCTTATGGGCTGGGAAGCAGACGTCTTGCCCGATGGTGCTATGCCCATATCGACGAAAAAGCTCCCGATACTCGGAGAAATTGCCTGCGGAAATCCGATATTTGCCAACGAGGAGCATGAGAGCTTCATTGCGGCGGACGGCGGGCTTAAAGCCGACTTCTGCCTTGTCGCGCACGGTGACTCGATGATTGGCGCGCGCATCTACGACGGAGATATTATCTTCATTCGCTCGCAGGCGGGGGTGGATAACGGCGAGATAGCCGCCGTCATTATCGACGACGAGGCAACGCTGAAGCGCGTCTATTACTATCCCGACGAGGAAAAGCTCATTCTCTCACCCGAAAACCCGCGCTACGCCCCCCTCGTCTATATCGGCGAGGAGCTTGCCGACATAAAAATTATCGGCAAAGCAGTTGCCTTTCAGAGTACGATAATTTGACACGGGTGCTTACTATTCAAAAATTCAAGAGGTAAATATAGCGACTATGCAATGCATCAAAAATCGGAGTATAAAAAAAATACTCCTCAGAGTTCTCAAGACAGCAGTAATATTGATTGTTGTTTTTTTACTAATTATCTGGTCGCCATGGATATTTATTGGCTGCATGGCGATATTAGAACCTGACCCTCCAACACCAGAGGAAACTTACGGAGAATTTCCTTTTGAGTTGACCTATAAGATAAATGGAGAAATTATCACTATAAAGGATATATATGTATGCGAATACGCCGGTGTAGGTTGGAGCGAAGCGGGCGGAAAATATCGAAAATGGAACGGGTATGTCAAAGGAAGCGGTGAAACGTCGATATTCATAACCGAGGATTCTGACAGAAAGATATTTTGTTTTGTCGGTGATGCTGAATTTTATATGAATGATGAACAGTATCCTGAAAAACGGCCATTAACTCCCCATCTATATTCCGTTAAGAAAAATGCCGACATCATGAATTCATTGCATCAAGATGAAATAGCAGCATTATATAATATCGAAATTGTGAGTTGGAAATTTTCTGAGCCTATTGAGAATTTATTTAAATATGAATAGCCTGTATTTTCTCCACACTTCAAAAAAAGCCTCTCACTTCGGGTAGCGAAGCGGCGCGAGGGGAGAGCCTATGCTTAAAGCTCTTCTGTTCCGCCTCCTCAAGCAGTGCCTTTCGGGATACAAAAATCACGGTCTCTTGCGAAACGGTGATTTTCATTTTAATTGTGTGACAACAAAGGGAATCTTTTTTCTAGGTGATTAAGGGGAGATTGTTAGGCGACAAATTGGGGCTTTCGTTTTAATGCTTTTTGTTTGTTGAGCACAAGCCGGAGCTTGCATTTTAGTTTTTGTGGCAACAATCGGGGTCTGTGTTTTTTGAAATTTACGTTTTTCTGTCCGTGAGCCCGAGAAGATAATCGGCGCTGACGCCGTAGAATTTTGCGAGAGAGCGCAGATAGCTTACGGGAATCTCACGCTTTCCGTTTTCATAAAGACAGTATTGCTGCTGAGTTATGTATAGCAAATCGGCAATTTCCTTCTGCGTTTTG
>JAZSIJ010000161.1:0-13337 GCA_045533755.1 Eubacteriales bacterium
TACCAGACGGGCTCGTCCTCGACGTTGCGCTCACGGCTCCACTCCTCGTATCTCAGAGAGTGGCCGTAGAGATAAATATCGGCGTCTACCGTAAAGTCGCATTTGTTGTGGGTGACGGCTATTCTCTTTCCACCAATATTCAAAACAGTGTTGTTTGGAACTATTTTCACCGTGGGCGCAAGCTCTGCAATCTTCTCCTCGAGGTCGTTATTTCCCGTTGTCCAGTAAACCTCTGCTCCAGACCCTGCCATAATATCGAGAAGAACTCGCGCTCGGTCAAGATATTCCGCCTCAGTTTCGGGCATTCTGCCAACCTTAATCTCGTCTGCGGTATCACCCGTGTGAATTATTACGTCGGGCTTCAGCTTGTTTATCAGGGCGCGATACCAATAGTAAGTGCGCGAGTGGGTGTCTCCTATATGCAGAAGCTTTATTCCCGCAGAGCTCACAAGCTCCTCGGGAAGCTCGATTTCCACAGGCTTTTCAGATAGGTGCATTCTGTTTTGCGTTATCATAGCGTATGGCAGGTGGCTGACGCAGTTTATCACTCCGTCCTTCTCTTTTGTGTCGAAAAATGAGTAGCTGCAATTTGCGACAGGCTTACTCGGTGCTGTGGCAAAGAGATACTGCAAAACGGCACCGACGGTTGCGCCGTGACCGACGATAAGGACGTCACCGCCCCTGTGCTTCATAATCTCCTTCATAGCGAGTGCAACGCGGTATCGCACCTCCTCGGCGGACTCGTCGTTGTCGAAATCCCTCTCACGAAGTCCGTCGACCTTGACGATTTCAGCGCCGCCGACCTCCTCTGCTATTGCGCCCGTGGTCTGCATCGTGCGGATATATGGCGAGGAAAAGATTGTGCCAGAGAAGCCCTCCTCCGCAAGCCTTTTGCCAATCAAGTGCGACTGCTCGAAGCCGAGAGCCGAGAGCGGCATATCTCCCTCGGGATAGTTGGGGTCGCCGAGGTACTCTGCCTCGGGTGCAACCTGACCGTGCCTTGTTATGAAAATCCTCATTTTTTAATTCTCCTCTCGGGAAGCTTATCGTTTGCCTTAGAGCTGAAATATATAGGGTTGGTGAGCAGTACGCACATACCGCCCTCGTCGTAAACCTCAACTCTTACAAAATCAAGCTCACGGCGCGGCGTAACGGTTAGCTCCTCGCAGAAGATTCCGCCGTCAACCCTACTCTCGCGCTCGGCCTCACCGTTCACTATCCATTTTACGCGCCAGCCCTGACGCACGCAGTCCATGCTAAATCGCACACGCTCCTCGGTATCCGACGGGACTATATCGCCCATCATAGCGCCGCGCTCAGAGTCAAAGGACACCTCGCCTTTGATTTTCACGGGGTTTCCCATATAAAGCCTACCGCATCTCATAGCCTCGGCAAAATCCTTTGCGGTGGGAGCTTCTATATCCGAGTCCACGCCTATCCAGTTCGTGAAGTTGTTTCCGGAATACCAGCCGCAATCGTTGGAGTGTGCGTCGCTGCTGCCGTAGCCCGTTACCAAGACGCCTGCCATAGACAGCCTATCCCAAAGCTTCAGGTGACACCAAAGCGGCAGATACCTGCCCTTCGGGAAGCCGACCTCCATAAGCGAGGCGCCGAAGCATTTATTTTCTATAAAGCTCTCGGCAAGTCTTTCCACCTCGGCGTCAAGGTCGAGAAGAGATATATCACTGTAGTCAACCTGTGAGAAGGGGTGGTTTAGAGCGAAAACAGCGTCTATCCGTCTGAGCTCCTCGCATGCCTCCTCATGCTTTACCTTATAGTTACGAGCCTCGTAGGGAATTAGCTCTATTTCATCGCTGAAATAGTTCTTGTGCATTCCCGCAAGGCTTATCTCGGTGGCAACGAAGGGGGTAACCCCGTATTTTGCGCCGATTTCCTTCGCTACCTCCTTCTGTCTTTCGTAGGTCGCTTGCGCGTCGAGCGAGGCGCTCTTCGTAAACTCGTCAACCCACGCTGACACCGTCGCTCCGGAGCGAGCCTCAACACGAATGGAGAGCGCCGAAAAGCCGTTATCAAGTCCTCCGATGCCGTGCGCTGTCGCCGCCTCGGTGATAGCCTCTGCCGAGAGGTCGAATACGCCACAGCGCCACTCCTCCGAGCCGGGTATTTCTACCGCGTGGGTGTGCGGTTTATCCTGCAGTCCGTCGGTGTAGCCCGAAACGAAGAGAAGATGCGCCGGAGTGTCCTCGGGCGGTCTTTGCGACAGAGTAACGTCAACTATAAAGCGGGTGTCATCGGGGTCGGAGGAGGCTATTTTATAGGCAAGACCGAGCTTCAGCTCCGAGAGAAGCGCCCTGCAATGAGCTTTTTTGTAGGTAAACATCACCGCCTCGGCAACTCCGTCGGTAGCGGAAAGCCTCATACAGCCCCTGCCGCAATATGCGTCTCCCTCACTCCAGGTGACCGAGCAGGCTTCGTCTGTCCTGCCCTCTTTAAAGCCGTAGGTGGCATCGCCGCGAGTTACCGTGAGTCCTTCCTCAAAATCGAAGCCGTCAAGCTCCCAGCCTTTCCTGCCCATTCTTATATCGTGGTCGGTAAACCATATATGCTTCATACCGAGGTCGCGCGCATGTCTTATATGCCCTTCCATACTCGCAAAGGGCTCGTAAATCGAATGTATGTGCATATGCTGAGGATAAAAGCTATGCTTTTTTTCTTTGATATTCATACTTCTTACCTCCGCTTGTGAAAAAACAATTGTTAAATTCTTGTTAAATCCTTCGATATTATAGCACACACGGAAGGATATTTCAAGACATATCTTGAAAAAAGATTAAAAAAATGATATAATCAAATAAAGTCACATTAGCATTTTCATTTCACGAAAAAACGACGCGAAGGGGATCTAAATGGATTTAAAAATTATAGCAAGAATAAAAACCGATTTTACCGAGAAATTCGGGATTCCGCGTCAAAGCGGAATTGCGAAAACGAGGGCAAAAATCGTCTTTGAGCCAGAATACCGCGTCCGTGAGGCGCTTCGCGGTATTGAGGGATACTCGCATCTGTGGCTTTTATGGGAGTTTTCCGAGGCGCGTCGCGAGGGCTGGTCGCCGACGGTAAGACCTCCGCGCCTTGGCGGAAATCGTCGAATGGGCGTTTTTGCGACGCGTTCTCCGTACAGACCGAACCCGATAGGTCTGTCCTCTGTAAAGCTACTCTCCATTGAGGACAGCGAGGGCGAGGGGACTGTGCTTTTCGTTGAGGGGGCAGACCTTCTCGACGGCACGCCTATCTACGATATTAAGCCTTATCTTGCCTACACCGACGCTCACCCCGAGGCTGTCGGTGGATTCGCCGACGGGGTGCGAGACTATGCGGTAAAAGTAAACTTTGATTTACATTTGCTCGAGAAAATTCCCGAGAAAAAACGCGACGCGCTCATAACTATACTTGAAAACGACCCCCGCCCCTCCTACAAGGAAGAGGGCGAGCGCGAGTACGGTATGCGCTACTGCGACCTCGATGTTTTCTTTAAGGTGAGTGGCGGAATACTGACGGTAACAAGAATCAAAACAATGTATAAAGGCAGATCAAAATGAAAAAGCAACGCAAAAGCAACCGTAAAACAAATAAGGCAGAGATGGCGGAAGCCATTTTGCAGTCCACTATCGCAACACTCGTTTTTTCACTCATAGTCATCGCTGTCGGCACAATTTTCATTTTTTCGCAAAATGCAAATACACCTGTGACACGCGAGGAGGCTATAGCCTATTCCGGTAAGCTTGAGCGATACGAGACGGGACGAAACTATCGGACATTAGTTTTCAAGGACGGTTCCTCCTACGACGTTTATCCTCACACCGAGGGGCACGAGCTTGACGAGAGTTTAGAGGCACTGGAGCACAGCACAATGCTCCATCTGCTTATAAATCCGAACAATGACTACGTTGCCGAAATAAAGACCGACTACGCAGAGCTCTTGAACTTTGAGAGCTCTCAGCGCAACATTGCCTCCTATGATGACGGATACGTATATATAGGAATATTTATGTGCGCCGCGGGATTATTCTTAATAGTCTATGCCTTGTTATTGTCAAGACACAGGCGCTATGAGGACGAGAAAAAGCAAAAGCGGTCCAAGCACCGCATAGAAGGCGAGGATGACCGTGCTATAAGGCGTACCGACTCTTCGGTAAAAAGCAGAATTCTCCTTGCGGCAAAGGTTGAAGAATATGATATAGTATACCGCAGACGAAGGAGCGTCAATGAGCTTGTGATAAACGGCTGGATCTATGATGAGATTAGGGGCGTTATAGAATTCGAGCATTCCCTGACGGCAAGCCTCGGCGGTCATCATATCGAGGTCGGTCTTGACTCCAACGACTATAGCTACATACTTTTTGACGACAAGAGAGTTGCCGAAAAGAGAAGGATATTATAAAGTGAAAGCGCCGCTACCTAAATTGGTAGCGGCGCTGATTTTTGATGTCTATCACGCAATATGGCGCTCTGTGATAGACAGGCAGATTGCGATGAGAAGAGTTGTTCTCTGACCGACAGGTGTATTTTCATACGTCGGAGGGAAGAAACGGCGCTTATCGCGCAATATGGCGTCTATCAATATTCTGCGTTTCCGACTGTTCTCGGATAAGGAAGCACGTCGCGAATATTCGACACGCCTGTGAGGTACATTATAATTCTCTCGAAGCCAAGACCGAAGCCTGCGTGCTTCGTGCCGCCGTACTTACGGAGATTCATATACCACCAATAATCCTCCTCGGAGAGTCCGAGCTCTGCCATACGAGCCGAGAGAACCTCCATTCTCTCCTCACGCTGAGAGCCGCCTATTATCTCGCCGACGCCGGGAACGAGCAGGTCCATTGCGGCAACCGTCTTGCCGTCGTCGTTCTGACGCATATAGAAGGCCTTGATTTCCTTCGGGTAGTCGATGAGGAAGATGGGCTTCTTGTAAACCTTCTCGGTGAGGTATCTCTCGTGCTCGGTCTGAAGGTCAACGCCCCAATATACAGGGTACTTGAAGCTCTCACCCGATTTCTCGAGAATTTCTATCGCCTCGGTGTAGGTCACCTTCGCATAATCGGCATCACGGAGCGCGGTAAGCCTTTCAAGAAGCGTCTTATCTACGAACTTATTGAAGAACTCAAGCTCCTGAGCACAGTTATCCATAACGTGATTTATGATGTACTTAATCATATCCCACGCAAGCTGCATGTCGTCGTTAAGGTCTGCGAAGGCAATCTCGGGCTCTATCATCCAGAACTCTGCCGCGTGGCGCGCGGTGTTGGAGTTTTCGGCTCTGAAGGTAGGACCGAAGGTATAAATATTACCAAACGCCATAGCGTAGGTCTCGCCCTCAAGCTGTCCCGAAACGGTGAGGTTCGCCGACTTGCCGAAGAAATCCTGCGAGTAGTCTACCCTGCCGTCCTCAAGCCTCGGGGGATTTTCCATATCGAGAGTTGTAACTCTGAACATCTCGCCTGCGCCCTCGCAGTCGGAGGCGGTGATAATCGGGGTATGAACGTACACGAAGCCGCGAGAATGGAAGAAGGAATGTATCGCATATGCGACCTCGCTTCTTACTCTGAATACCGCCGAGAAAAGATTGGTTCTCGGGCGGAGATACGCCTGCTCACGAAGGAACTCTACGGTGTGGCGCTTCGGCTGAAGCGGATAGTCGGGGGTAGACGTGCCCTCGACCTCGACCTTGGTCGCCTTAAGCTCGAAGGGCTGCTTTGCCTCGGGTGTAAGCTCCAGAACACCGGTAACGACGAGCGCCGCACCTACGTTCTGAGCAGCTATCTCATCGTAGTTGTCTATCTTCTCCCTCTCGAATACGACCTGAATACTGCCAAAGCATGAGCCGTCGTTGAGGTCGATAAATCCGAACGCCTTTGAATCGCGAAGGTTTCTCACCCAGCCGCCAATAGTGACGGTCTTGCCGCCGAAGGACTCCTTGTCGGCGTAAATTTCTCTTATCAAATCTCTTTTCATATTTTCACTCCATAAAAAAGTGGTATAATTATCTGATACACAATTATACCACAACTTTTTGCTTATTTCAATGCTTTTCGCATTTTTTTTAAAAAAAGGAGAGCCGTCGGCTTTTCCTCCGAAAAAAGAAGTCGAGGCGAGCCCTCTCTGAAGGTTATTTCCCGATATTTTCCTCGATAAATGCAGGTACGTTCTCCTCGGGTATACCGAGCACCTCTGAAAACTCCGAATGGAGAAGCTGCTCAGCTCGGCGCATAACCGTCTCGTCGGCGAGATACAGCCGCTTACCCTGCTCGATGCGCTCCTTCCCCTGAAGATATATGGAGCGAATCATAGCTATCATTGCGGCTCTGTCGCCCGACTCCACCACCGAGCGAAACCGCTGAAGCCGCGCCCTGCCCTCACCGAGAAAATTCTCAATGTCAAAGGTTGCGGCGGATTTGATAGCCTCCAGTATTTCGCTCTTTGTTAAAAGTGGGCGCATTTTCGAGACCAGCTCAGAGTTATCGGTGGGGACGAAGGTTTCGGACGAGCTTTTTTTCGCAGAACTCCTCAAAACGTAGTAATTTCTCGACACGCCCCCCACCGTTACCTCTCTTACGTCAACGACTGTCATCACTCCGTCTGTGCCGTAGAGAACCTTATCGCCTATTCTGTGCATAGCTACCTCCGTTTTTTACAAAAAGCATCTACTATATTTTACCACAAAAGCCCCAAAAAATGTAATAGGCAGTCTGCACAAAAATAAAAATTCTTTATGCGCGATAAGAACAAAGCCCGATTATTTAATAAAAAGGCTAACCCAAGTAAAAGCTTGAGTCAGCCGTGAGTTACCAATGCTTAATGAGCTCCTCTGTAAGCGCCGCGGAATTTTTCGCGGCTATCGGAAGAAATTCCGTATAGTCCATATTTGCTCCGCCGTCAGCCGAGTCAGAGATAGCGCGGATAACCGCAAATGAAGTTCCGTTTACGAATGCCGTGTGAGCGATAGCGCCGCCCTCCATCTCACAGACGTCTGCCGCGAAATCGGCGACTATTCTATTCTTCTCCGCTTTTGAGGCGACGAATTTGTCGCCGGTAGCGACTCTTCCAAGACGAGCCTTGACGCCAAGCCTCTCTGCCGCCGCCGAAAGCAGCGAAACGGCGCGTGCGTCTGCCTCAAAATAGACCTTGTTTATGCCCGAAATCAATCCAACGGGGTCGCCAAGAGGCGAGGTGTCCATATCGTGCTGGACAAGGCTCTCGGCAATCACGGTATCGGTGGGACGAAGGTCGCCTGCAAGAGCACCGCCGACGCCGGTATTAACGATGAGCGAGGGCGAATACCTCATTATCATAGCCTCGGCACAAATTGCGGCAAAAACCTTTCCGACACCGCACCTTGCCACGACTATTTTCTTACCAAAGAGGTCACCCGTGTTAAATTTCACGCCGCCGACGACCTCCTCGGCCCTGTTTTCAAGCTTCGCTATCAGAGCGTCAACCTCAACGCTCATAGCGCCTATTACGCCAATATCTGCCTTCATTTCAGTCACCTGTATTTAAAGTCGTTGTCTTTGTTTTCGAGTATAGCGAGGTATCGCGCACACTCTCGCCTTGCCGCGTCGAGCGAGAGGTTTCTATAGTTTCCGCACTCCTCACGTCTCGCGCCGAACATTTCCTCTGCTGAAATCGTCGCGCGGAGCGCCAAAATAAGCTCGGAGAGCACCTCGGCATTGTCTGCATCTCTGACCAAAAGGTAAAATCCCGTCTGACAGCCCATAGGTCCGAAGTAGATTATTTTGTCGGCAATTTTGCCGTTGCGGAGAAGGGTCGCCAGCATATGCTCAACCGAGTGCATCGTGAGATTATCCATAAAATCGTCGCCGTTCGGCACTCTCGTACGCAAATCGTAAGTGGTTACGTCGCCGTCAACGCGTGAAACGTATATACCCTCTGTGAGAGTGTCGTGATTGACTGTAAACGAGGCAATTTTCTTCATTTTCGTTTCCTTTTTATGAATTTAAGCCGCGAAAACCGAGTCCGCCGCTTTAGAAATTACGGAGCGACGGCTGTCGCTCCGTAGAAAATAGTCCATAGAATTAGAATGCGATTCTCGTACGAATGTACTCCTTAACCTCTGAGAGAGGAATACGCACCTGCTCCATAGAATCTCTGTCACGTACGGTTACGCAGCCGTCGTTTTCGGTGTCGAAGTCGTAGGTGATGCAGAAGGGTGTACCAATCTCGTCCTCACGGCGATATCTCTTACCGATAGAGCCGGTTTCGTCGAAGTCAACGGGAAACTCCTTTGCAAGCTCATCGTAAAGCTCGAGAGCCTTATCCGAGAGCTTCTTCGAGAGAGGAAGCACTGCCGCCTTTACGGGAGCGAGGGCGGGGTGAAGATGAAGCACTACTCTGACGTCGCCCTCACCGAGCACCTCCTCGTCGTATGCGTCAACGAGGAATGCAAGCGCAACTCTGTCAGCGCCGAGCGAGGGCTCGACGACATAGGGGATATAGTGCTCGCCTGTTTCCTGGTCGAAGTAGGTCATATCCTTGCCCGAGTGGTTCTGGTGCTGACCGAGGTCGTAGTCGGTTCTGTCGGCGATGCCCCAAAGCTCGCCCCAGCCAAACGGGAAGAGGAACTCAAAATCTGTCGTCGCCTTCGAATAGAAGCAAAGCTCCTCGGGGTCGTGGTCACGAAGACGAAGGTTCTCGGGTGTCATACCGAGGTCGAGAAGCCACTTATGGCAGAAGTCCTTCCAATACTTGAACCACTCGAGGTCTGTGCCGGGCTTGCAGAAGAACTCAAGCTCCATCTGCTCAAACTCACGGGTACGAAAGACGAAGTTGCCGGGGGTAATCTCGTTTCTGAAGGACTTACCAATCTGCGCAACACCGAAGGGGAGCTTCTTTCTCGATGCTCTCTGCACCGAGGGGAAGTTGACGAAGATGCCCTGTGCCGTTTCGGGACGGAGGTAAACGGTGTTCGTCGAGTCCTCGGTAACGCCGATAAAGGTCTTGAACATAAGGTTGAATTTCTTGATATCGGTAAAGGTCTTTCCGCCGCAGAGAGGGCAGGCGATGTCCTTTTCCTTAATATATTCTGCCATCTGGTCAAAGGTCCAGCCGGCAGGATTGTCGTTTGTGCCATTCTGGAATGCGTAGTCCTCGATAAGCTTGTCTGCTCTGTGACGTGCCTTACACTGCTTGCAGTCCATAAGAGGATCGGAGAAGCCGCCAACGTGTCCCGACGCTACCCAAGCCTCAGGGTTCATTATGATTGCCGAATCAAGTCCGACATTGTATCTCGACCCCTGAACGAACTTCTTCCACCAAGCGCGCTTTACGTTGTTCTTAAACTCAACGCCGAGAGGACCGTAGTCCCATGAGTTTGCAAGTCCGCCGTAAATTTCAGAGCCGGGGAATATAAATCCGCGAGTCTTACAGAGCGCTACGATTTTGTCCATTGTCTTTTTGCTGTTTTCCATTTTTCTACTCCATTTATGTAAATAATTGTTTACAAATTTAAATAGGCTTTGCCGTTATAATGCCGTTTTTACTCGACACGGGTAGCACCTTAAAGCTGCTTCCCTTCAATTTTGCATTATCCGATGTGACGTAGACCTCGGCAAAGTTATCTGCGTGTGCCGAGTAGCCCCCGCCGTCGTAAGCCTCGAGTATTACAGAGAGTGGCTCACCCCGCTCTACTAACTCCGAAAGGACGCTGTCGCGCACCTCATTTTTCACTCTTATAAGCTCCTCCGAGCGTGCGTGCTTTGTCGCCTCGTCTATCTGGTCGGGATAGTCTGCCGCAGGCGTTCCGCTTCTTTTTGAATAGGCGAAGACGTGCGCGTCAATAAAGCGAGCCTTTCTCACGAAATCGACGGTTAGAAGAAAATCCTCCTCGGTCTCACCCGGGAAGCCAACCATAAGGTCGGTAGTAAAGGCGACGTCTTGGATATTCTCCCTTATAAGACTGATATTTTCAAGAGCCTGCGAGGAATTATATCTGCGCTTCATTCGGTGAAGCACCTTATCCGAGCCGCTCTGCACCGAAAGGTGAAAATGCGGCGCGAGTATTCCGAGATTCTTTACCTTTTCTATAAAGGCTTTTCCCACAAGCTCGGGAGCAAGCGACCCTAGGCGTATGCGCTCGGCGCTTTTTCTTTTGTCGAGCTCACAAAGCAGGTCGGCAAGACCGTAATCAACCGCAAAATCCCTGCCGTACGAGCCGGTTTCAATGCCTGTAAGTACAATCTCGCGTACACCGCCGCGCGACAGTCCCTCGACCTCTGCGATAACGTCGGCGGGCGGCTTTGAGCGCACTCTGCCCCGCGCGTCTGCTATGGCGCAATAGGTGCATCTGCACTCACAGCCGTCCTCAATTTTGACGTAAGCGCGGGTGCGCTCCGCCCTCGTGATGCACATCGGCTCAAACTCGGCAAAATTGACGTCGGTGACCGACAGATGCTTTTCCTTTTTCTTTTCAAGAAGCTCACCTGCCACCGCCACCGCCGACATCTTGCCGTCAGTGCCGATAACCGCCGAAGCCCCCTCTATTTTCATTACCTCCTCGGGCGAGCGCTGACTGTAACAGCCCATAACGATGACTACGCCGTCGGGGTTATGCTTTCTTGCGCGTCTTATAATCTGACGCGACTTTCTGTCGCTCTCGGCGGTAACGGTGCAGGTATTGACGACGTAAACGTCGCAATGTCCGTCAAAGGAGCGAAGCTCAAAGCCCGCCCTCTCGAAAGCCTCGGCTACCGCCTCGGTTTCGTACTGCGACACCTTGCAGCCGAGAGTGTATAATCCTACGCTATGCAATGATTTTCCTTTAAGGCGTTACGCCTTCTCGTAAACCGAGGGCTTCAAAACTCCGACGAAGGGGAGCGCGCGGTAGCGCTCGTCGTAATCAAGTCCGTAGCCGACGGCAAACTCGTCGGGTATCTCAACTCCGACGTAGTCGGGGGTGAAATCAACCTTTCTTCTCGAGGGTTTGTCAAGAAGCGTACAGGTTCTGACGCTCTTCGCTCCCTTGAGCTTAAGATATTCGGTGAGATAGGAGAGCGTACAGCCGCTGTCGATAATGTCCTCAACGACGAGCAGGTCGCAGTCGGAAATATCGGCGCGTGTGATGTCGAGATGTATCTTCACGCTTCCCGACGAGGTAGTTCCCGCGCCGTAGGAGAAAACCTTCATACAGTCAATTTCCACCGGAACGGTAAGGTGCTTCATAAGGTCGCCCGTGAAGACTATCGAGCCCTTGAGTATGCAAACAAGCACAAGACGCTTGTCCTCTCCCGAGTAGTCGCGGTCAATCTCCGCAGCAAGTCTTTTTACGGTTTTCTCAATCTCCTCCTCGGAAACCAAAACCTTCTCTATTGCATCGTTCATAGCTGACTAAACTCCTCAAAAAACAATTTTCCTATCATATTTTAGCAGAAAAGAGTGCGAAAGTCAAGGCAAATCGAAGAGTTTCGTGAAGATTTCGGGAAAATATTTCAGAAAATCTCTTGACTTTTTCAAAAGTTTAATATATAATATATGGTGTTTTCGTATGAATACGCGAAAAGTCGGCATAAATTCTGCCGAAGACGTTAATTTTTTATCATAAGGAGGTGCTATCTGTGAAGAGAACGTATCAGCCTAAGAAGAGACAGAGAAACAAAGAACACGGTTTCAGAAAAAGAATGGCGACCGCTAACGGTAGAAAAGTTCTTAAGAGAAGACGCGCCAAGGGTAGAGCAAAGCTCACCTACTAATCGTCACGCCGCGTGACTCACAAAACCTCCGATAAAGCGCATCGCTTGTTTGCATTGTGCATTATCGGGGTTTTTGTTTAGAAAGGAGCGTTTAAATTGAAGTTCCAAGCTATTACCGAAAATCATCTTTATTCAAAAGCGTATTCTAAGGGCAAGAGGGCTGTGACGTCGGCTCTCGCGATTTACGTTCTGCCCGATTATGCCGCAAAGCGCAGAGCCGCGGCAAATCCCGAAAAGAAAATTACCAACCGTATTGGACTCACCGTCTCCACGAAGCTTGGCGGAGCGGTGGTCAGAAGCCGTGTGCGCCGCATTCTGCGCGAGGGACTTCGCTCGCTTGAAGCTGAGCGTCCGCTAAAGCAGGGCTTCCTAATCGTCATCGCGGCAAGAAGTGCCGCAGTCAAGCTAAAAAGCACCGACATCAAGGTGCATCTTGCCGAGGCATTTGAAAAGCTCGGAATGTACAGACCGCAATGAAGCACGTAATGATTTGGCTCGTCGGGCTGTACCGAAAATATATCTCTCCGCTGAAACCGCCCTGCTGCAGATTTACGCCGACCTGCTCAGCCTATGCCATCGAGGCATTCGAAAAGCGTGGCTTTTTCGTTGGATTTGCTCTTACGGTATGGCGCATTTTGCGCTGTAACCCCTTCTCAAAGGGGGGCTACGACCCCGTCCCCGAGAAAAAGCAAAGAGGCAGACGAAATCAAAGGAACGCGGAGGATAGTACGGCGAAAGAAAAAACCGAAAAGGAAAATTAAATGTTTGATTGGTTATATGGCATACTCGGATCTATGCTCGCGTGGTTCGAGTCCTGGTCGGGCAGCTACGCCGTTGCGCTGCTGTTCTACGCCCTTATTTTCAAAATAGTATTCCTTCCCTTCTCTATCAAGCAGCAAAAAAACCAGATAAAAATGGCAAAGCTCACCCCGAAGATAGAGGTCATCAAGGCAAAGTACAAGGGAAGCAACACGCAAGCATCACAACAGAAAATGCAACAGGAGATTATGGAGCTTCAGCAAAAGGAGGGCTACAGTCCCCTCTCGGGCTGTCTGCCTATGCTTATCCAGCTCCCTATCATAATCTTCCTCTATAACGTTATAAGAAATCCTCTTTCCTACATTGCAAAGCTCTCGAACGATGTTATCGTCAACGTTCATAAAATTGCCAACGGACTTGAGGAGGCTATTGCATTTGAGAAAATTGAGCAAATAGAGCTCATATCCAAGATTAAGGATTACATCACAAATTACGGCACCGCTGACTTTGATAAAATCGGAGCCGACCTCTCGGGTCTGCCGAACTTTGATCTTTTCGGCATCAATCTTGCGAGAACTCCCGCCTTCAATCTCTTTGGAACTATTGACGGCTGGCTGATACTCATTCCCATTCTTGCGGCGGTATCCTCTTGGCTCTCTATGGTTCTTATGAGAAGGTGGAACCCCAATCCTGCCACGGCAGGCGCAGACCAGCAGTCGCAGATGTCCATGAAGATGATGGACCTCGTTATGCCCGCAATGTCGCTGTTTATCGCATTCGGCTTCTCGGGCATGCTCGGTCTTTACTGGATTTACCAGTCTGTAATTTCCATTCTTCAGTCCTTCGTTCTCAGCC
>JAZSIJ010000114.1:0-19335 GCA_045533755.1 Eubacteriales bacterium
AGCTCGGTGTATATTCCGCGCTCTAGCGGAATACGGAAGCCTGCCTTTTTAGTCGTTGCGAGCATCAGCCTGCCGTGGTTTATAAAGCCGGGGTCTAGGTTTATTTTTCTGTTTCCGTCTATCGAAAGCTCTGCCTCAATAGCGTTGGTGAGCTCCTTGATTTCCGCCTGTCTTGCAGGGTCAACGCACTCGCGGAAGCTGTATATCCGTCTGAAGCCCTCAGCGCCGATTTCCTCGTCGTAGTAGGTCGAAAATTCACGCGAGAAGGAGAATTCCTCGGATACGTCCTCAATCTCGCCAAACTCTTTGACAAGACGTTCTAGCGCCGAGCCGAGCACGGCGGACTCGTGATAAATTACCCCAACTATCAGCTTTTCCTTCTCAAATTCGTATATCGCTCCCATAATTCGCTCCCGATTTCATGTAATGGTTCAACTAGTAGTATACCATGAACCTATAAAAAAAGCAATAGGCAAAGAGCGATAGCTTCGGCTTTATCAGAGCCTCTTGTCATCTGTGGCGGGGTTATCAATAAGCTCACCCTGCTCGGTGAAGCGCGAGCCGTGACAGGGACAATCCCAAGTGTGCTCGGCAGAGTTGTATTTGAGGGCACAGCCGAGGTGTGGGCAGCGCGGCGCTGTCGGCGTGAGAAGCCCTACGATAGACTCAAAGA
Organism: Eubacteriales bacterium; assembly: GCA_045533755.1. Lineage (GTDB taxonomy): Bacteria > Bacillota > Clostridia > Oscillospirales > CAG-272 > UBA1740. The sequence goes on from JAZSIJ010000114.1 coordinate 674, forward strand.
CGTTGACGGCAAGCTGAGGACGAAGGACGGAGCGCGAGGGTGAAAATATTTCAGCGTGCGGATTTTTCCTGCCTCTCACAAGGTCGGAGAGAATGTCGGCGGCGACCATAGCACCCGTCATACCCCATTTGTTGAAGCCGGTTGCCACGAAGATGTCCGGGGTAGATTTCGCGTACTGCCCGATATATGAAATGCCGTCGAGCGTCATACAGTCCTGCGTTGCCCATCTTTCGACTATCTTGGCACTTTTGTAATATCTTTTTGCAAAATCCTCAAGCTCGGCATACGACCCGCCTCTCTTGCCCGTACGGTGACCCCCACCTCCAAGGAGTAAAAGGTCGCCGTAATTACGGAAGGACAGCCCCGTGCCTGATTCATCAACGTACATTCCACCCACGCTTTGCGCGCCACGCAAGGCTATGACGTAGGAGCGGTGCTGGTAGAGCTTCAGAGGGTATAAGCCGTGCTTGTTCAGCATTGGAAAATGAGTCGCTATGATTAGCTTTTCGAAGCTGACCTCTCCGCGATTTGTTTTTGCCCTGTTCTGCGAGAGCTCTGTGACCTTCGTATGCTCGAAGATAGGCAGATCCTTTGCAATTTCGTATAGGAATTTCAGCGGGTGAAACTGCGCTTGATTTTTGACACGCACCGCGCCTGCAACCGAGAAGGGAAGCTCGCTCACGTTTGAAAGCTCGGCACTCACACCTATGCGCTTTAAGGCGGCGACCTCTCTTTCGATTTTTTTGCGGTCATCTAGGGAGTAGACGTAGTTATCACGCAACTCATAGTCGCAGTCTATATTCTCGCAAAGTCGGGAGTATTCCCGGCACGCCTTGATTTGCGCCTCTGCGTAAAGTCGCGCCCCCTCCTCGCCAAAGCGGTGAATCATTTTGTCGTAAATAAGCCCATGACCTAGTGTAATCTTAGCCGTGGTATTCCTCGTAATACCGCCGCAAATTCTGTCAGCCTCCAGCAAAAGACAGTTCGTACCCGCGCATTTCAGCTTATAAGCGCACAAAATTCCCGCAATCCCACCGCCTACAATCAGAACGTCAGTCTTTATGTTTCCGTCAAGCTCGAAAAAACGCGTTTTTTTAGCTGTCCTCTCCCATACCGATTCCATAACCTATCCTCCAATAATTCATAGCGTTAGTCTTCGCATTTCGGCAGGAAATATGCGTATATTCCGCACCTGCCCGTCGCACACTAAAAATAAAGGCTTGGAGGCAAAATGGATATAATTAAGGTTATTTTGACGGCGCTCCTTTCGGTTGCGGCGCTGTTTATCATCACGAAAATTATGGGTCACAAGCAGGTGGCACAGCTTGACTTCTTCGATTATATCAGCGGTATTACAATAGGCTCAATCGGCGCCGAGCTTGCCACGGAGCTTGATGCGCCCTACAAGCCGCTTATAGCGCTCGCGGTTTACGGACTTGCGTCGTTCCTTCTCAATTTGCTCGCTCATAAGCTGCCAAAAACGAGAAAATACATTAACGGCACGCCGACAATTCTGATGAGTGACGGCAATCTTTACCGCAAGAATCTGAAGCAGGCAAAGCTCGACCTGTCGGAGTTTATGCTGCTTTGTCGAGAGCAGGGGTTTTTCGACCTTGACGAGATAGAAACGGCGGTCTTTGAGCACGACGGAAAGGTTTCAATACTGCCTAAAGCCCCCAATCGCCCATTAACCCCGAAGGACTTGAAGATTACCGTGGAAAAAGCGCATATAGGCGTTGAGGTAATTATGGACGGGCGGGTGATGGGAGAGAATCTGTCGCGTATGGGACGCGATGAAAATTGGCTAAAAAAACGGCTCAAGGCAGAGGGGTATCGGGACGCAAAGGAAATCTTCCTCGGCATTTACCGTCCCGACGAGGATAGGCTTCAGTTATATGAAAATGAGGGCTGACCGCTTATGCGGTTCGGCCTTTTTGCTTGGCAACAACACTCTTCAAAATGCATAAAATGAAAATGGCGGTAAAACCGCAAAAAAGAAAAACAAGGAATCTATAATATGGAACGAAATGAAACAGGTTATCCGAGAAGCGCTGCGCCCTGTGACCCACAGAGCGACCCGCTTGATTCTCTTCCGCTAGGCTACAGTTATACGCCTATCCAGCGTTGGAGAATGATGTACAGACCCGCCGAGGCGCTCTCGCGCGGAACGCTCTTCGAGGAGCTTTATAAGCCTATGGAGGTATACGGACATGAGTCAAAAAGAGCTTCTCGATAAGATACGACAGGCAGGATTCGCAATGCACGAGGCGGCGCTATTTCTCGACACGCATCCAAATTGCCCCACGGCACTCGACTATTTTATGCAGATGAAGGAAGAGCTGAAGAGGCTTACCGATGAGTACGAAAAGAGCTACGGCGGACTTACCCATTCGGGTGTTATGGGCGACACTTGGAACTGGACAGAGCCCGAATGGCCTTGGCACGAGGGCAACGGCGCGCTTGATATGAGAAAGGACAGGAGATAAAGCTATGTGGATTTATGAGAAAAAATTACAGTACCCCGTAAAGATAGCAAATCCGAATCCCCGCCTCGCAGGAGTCATAGTCGACGCGCTGGGAGGTCCTGACGGGGAGTTGGGTGCGGCAACGCGCTATCTTAACCAGAGATATACTATGCCTAACGGCAAGATCATAGGTCTTTTGACCGATATCGGAAGCGAAGAGCTCGGCCACGCCGAGATGGTAGCCGCGATACTCTACCAGCTCACGAGAAACCTCACTCCCGAAGAGATAAAGGCAGGCGGCTTCGATAAATATTTCGTCGGTCACGGCGACGGAATCTACCCCTGCGCCGCATCGGGCGAGCCCTTTTCCGCGATGGCTATTTCCTCGAAGGGAGACAACATCTCGGATCTCCAAGAGGACTTAGCCGCAGAGCAGAAGGCGCGCGTTACCTACGACAACATTTTGAGGCTCTCCGACGACCCCGACGTTAACGACGCAATAAAGTTCCTTCGCCAGCGCGAAATAGTGCACTTCCAAAGATTCGGCGAAGCACTTCGTATGCTTACGGACTAAATTTAATAAATAAGGACGGTTTGATTAGTCAAATCGTCCTATTTACTTTTGGGGCTGGGTGTGGTATAATTTAATCAAATATATTTAAGTTTTACGAGGTGGACTATGAAGAAAAGAAAAAAACTCGATGAAAATAGTGTTCGTGTAATAAAAATTGGTAAGGAAGCATTGTTTGAATTTATATATGAGAGCTTTATTGCCGACCAAGAATCTTTTTTTGATGTTGATGCAGTAGATGTCGCTAATTATTTTGATATTAATTTTGAGCAAGGAGAGTTTATTTTCTGCGTAGCAAAAAGTGAAGATTCCAATGGAGAATTTTTACGATTGCCCAAAGAGATCGATCTGTGGAATCTTATGAGAAATCTCCCGGATACCACGGAATCAATGTTTGTTCCCCAGAAAAACAAGTACAAAGAATTTACCAAAGAAGAATTGATTGAATTATCAAAGGAAAAATAAATATGTAAAATTTCAATTTGGTGCAAATATCAATACATAAAATACTATATGCCGACTGCTTTGGCGAAGCACTTCGTATGCTGACCGATTAAGCACAAAGAAAAAGCCTCCCTTGTGCAAAGGGAGGTGGATTGCGAAGCAAGAGGGAGGGATTGTAACAATCCTCCACCTGCTAAAGCAGGAGCCCCCTTTACACAAGGGGGCCTTTTTATTATCTTCTTTTAACGACGTTATCGGGGGATTTTACGATGCAGTCAGGGGGGTAAACTCCGCGCAGGGCAGAGAGGGGATAAACCGAGGTATTCCTTCCGACGACGGTGCCGGGGTTGAGGACGCAGCCGCAACCGATGTCGGCGTGGTCTGCGAGGATTGCTCCGACCTTGCGAAGTCCGGTATCATACTCGGCGTCGCCGTGAATCACGACCTTTTTTCCGTCGCTCTTGAGGTTCGAGCAAATTGAGCCTGCGCCCATGTGTGCAAAGTTACCAAGAACAGAGTCGCCTACGTAGTTATAGTGCGGTGTCTGTACCTTATCAAGAAGCACGCAGTTTTTCAGCTCGGAGGAGTTGCCTATCACGCAATTCTCACCGGTGATGACGTTTCCGCGCAGAAATGCTCCGGGGCGGATTTCTGTGCCGTGACCGATAATCGCGGGGGGAAGTATAGTTGCCGTTGGGTAGATTTCAACATCGCGTCCGACCCACACGCCATCGGATATTTCGGTAAAGCCGTCAAGCCCCGACGCGATGAGCGCGCTCATATATTCTTTTATTTTCGGGAGAATTTCCCAGGGGTATTCCGAACCCTCGAAAAGCTCGGTGAGATAGGGCGTTTTGCACTCGAAGAGCTCCGCCGTTTTAACCTTTTTAATCAACGCAAAAACCTCTTTCCACTATAACGCTCGATATTGCCTCAATATACTCGTCGCAAAGCTCCTTCGTTTCCGCCTCTATCATAACGCGAATTACCGGCTCTGTTCCGCTCTTGCGGAGAAGAGCTCTGCCCTTGCCGTCTATTCTTGCTTCGACGGCCCTCAGTGCCTCGGTTACCTTCTCGTCGGAGATAACGGCGTCCTTGTCCTTAACGCGAAGATTTTTCATCTCCTGCGGATAGAGCATAAGTCCGTCGCAAAGCTTCGAGAGTGTGGACTTGGTGTCGCAGATTTCCTCGGCAAGCATAATAGCCGTGAGAAGACCGTCGCCGGTTGTCGCGTACTTTTTGAGCACTATATGTCCCGACTGCTCGCCGCCGATGGAGAAATCGTTCTTCTGCATACACTCGTAGACGTACTTGTCGCCGACGGGTGTTTCGGCGCACTTAATGCCGAGCTTTTTCAGAGAATCAAAGAAGCCGCTGTTCGACATCACGGTTGCAACGACGGTGTTTCCGCTCAGCATACCGCGCGATTTAAGACGCTTTGCGAGAATGTACATAATTGCGTCGCCGTCGACGACCTCGCCGTTTTCATTTACCGCTATGCATCTGTCAGCGTCGCCGTCAAAGGCAAAGCCCAGGTCAAGATGCTGCTCACGGACGGTTTTGCAAAGCCTCTCTATGTGCGTTGAGCCGCAGTTCTCGTTTACGTTCAGACCGTTCGGCTCAGCGCCGATAACCACAGTCTGTGCGCCGAGCGCGCTGAATACGGCGTTCGAAATCATCCAGGACGCGCCGTTGGCGCAGTCGATGCCTATTCTGAGCTTCTTGTAGGAGTGCGAAGCGAGAGAGATTAGATACGCCATATATCTGTTTCTTCCGGCAACGTAGTCAACGATACAGCCGATGCGCTCCTTTTGCGCGAGGGGAAGGTCGTCACCCGAAACTCCGAGAGAAGCCAAATCGCCGTCGAGGTAGCTCTCGATAAGCGAGGTGGTTTTGTCGTCGAGCTTCTCGCCGAATCTGTTTATTACCTTAATTCCGTTATCGTAGAAGGGATTGTGAGACGCAGTTATCATTATTCCGCAGTCAAACTCGTCCTGGCGGGTGACGTAGGACACGCTCGGCGTCGTTGTGACGTGGAGCATATATGCGTCAGCGCCCGAGGCGGTGATGCCCGCGACTATCGAATACTCGAGCATATAGCTCGACCTTCTCGTATCCTTGCCGATGACGATGCGAGGGCGATATCCCGGCTTCTTCGCACCCGACAGGGAAGAGGCGTAGTACCAGCCGAGGAATCTTCCCACCTTGTAGGCGTGCATAGAGGTAAGCGTTACGTTTGCCTCGCCTCTGAAGCCGTCTGTTCCGAAATACTTATTCTTTTTAGCGACCGTGCTTATGGACACGTTCTCCCGAAGAAGCTCGTCGCAGGAGAGCCCAAAGAGCTCACAAAGCATAACAACCTTGTCAAGCTGCGGCAGAGCCTGATTCATTTCCCATTTGGAAACCGACTGTCTCGATACGACGAGTCTTTCGGCAAGCTCCTCCTGCGTCATACCCGACGAGGTACGGATCTGTGTAATCTTTTCACCCAGAGTCATTTTTATCTCCTAGCCTTAAAGTTTTTTTCGTGCACTTTACACTTACATGCAAAATTTACCATTATACTATTATATGATAACAGAAAATAAATATTAAGTCAAGCAACTTTTCATTGAACTTTGTGCAACCTACGGTTGCCAAAATGGCGTTTCCAAGTGATTTTGTGACGGATTTTGCTGTTTGTCAGCAATGCGCCGCAACTTTCATTAACAAATCTTAAAAACGCGGAATCCGCAAAGGGATTCCGCGCGTGGTGGGAAGTGCTGCTCCCCGGTGGCTTTATACCGTTCCCGTGACGGTAAGCACCGACGTGCCGGGAGTGGTCGTTATAACACCGGTTTCTGCGTCCTGCGAGAAGATTGCGGCGGGTATGGTTATCACACCGGGAAGAGTTGCAAACTCGCCCGTCGCCTCGTTATAGGTGTAATCGGTGCCCTCGGTGAGCTCTGCACCGTTGAAGGTAACTGTAATGTTAGAGAGTGCGGGAACAAAGGTGTCACTGACAATAACATTATCTGTCGCAACAACAGGGCGGTTGCCCGCATTCTGCAGAATAAAGCTGTAATTGACCTCTTCGCAGCTCGATATCACGTCGGGACATACACTCTTTGCGATGGAAAGAGTGATGAATTCCTCGACGGGAATCTCTGCGCTTGCCGTTACGGGACCCTCTGCGCAGGGAAGCTCGGAGGTCACGCTCACGGTGTTAGTGATGGACGAGCCAAGGACAAGAGGCGCTGCGGAATTCGTTCTTGCCTCGTAGATAAGAAGAGCGTTTGCGCCTGCGGGTATGCTGATGCCGCTAAAGACGAGAGGAGGACCTGCCACTACCGAGGGAGCAGAGGCGAGCACACCGTTTATATAGAGCTTCGCCGAGCCTGCGACGTAGTCGAGAGGAACTACGGTGTTATCGCCAACGGTATATGCGCCGAGGTCGTCGGTTAGCGTTATTGCGCTTATGGGCGACGCACCGCCGTTTCTTATGCTGACGGCATAGACCACGCCGCTACTCACTCCGTAGCTCTCCGAAATTGCCGTTTTCGTTGCCGAGAGAGTGTCAACTATCTCTCCTGCCGTCACGTTCGAGTTGGTAACGTATCCGTTAAAGGAAATAGACGCTTGATTGAAAAATGTTGCCATTTTTATCTCCTGAAATTTTAAAAATACCGTAGGATTTTTGGTCCTACGGTATCATTATATGAGAAGAGCCTAGTTTAAGCTACGGCTTTTATGACAGGTGAAGTATATAATCTGCCTCTTTTTAGCCAGCTCCAAAAGGAGCTTTTTCGCCGTATTGACTCTTCTGTCGTCAAGAGAAGAGAAGGGGTCGTCGAGAATAAGAGGAGGAAGCTCGCCGTCGTAGAGCGCGTCGGAGAGGGCAAGTCTCGTTGCCAGAGCGTAAAGCTCGCGCGTGCCCTTGCTGTATGCGGCGTGCTGATGCGTAGCGCCCCCCTCGGTAACCGAGAGAGAGAAGGAGGTATCGAGCGAGAACTCGCGCTCGGTGTCGGTGCCGTCTATGATGCTCCTGTATTTTTCGAAGCCCTCTCGCGTTCTGCCGAGATATTTCGCGGTCATAAGATCCTTTGCCTCGGTGAGCGCACTTTTGGTCTTCCTTATTATATCCAGCCTGTGCTCTGCCTCGGAAAGAGCCGCCGAAAGCTCCTCGCGCCTTGCCAAAAGCTCGTAAATTTTTTCAATCCGCTCGCTATATCCTGCAAGACGGGTTTCAAGAAGGGTTATCTCGCGTCGCTTTTTGGTGAGCAGACCGACGCATTCGCCGAGGCGCTCCTCTGCCGCAATAAGCTTTTCGGGGTTATACGGACCGGCGTTGTCTTCTATTCCGTAGCGTGCCTTCAGCTCCTCACATTCACCTTCAAGCTTCGACGAGGACATCAAAAGGTAGTTGTATTCGGTGAGCAGACGCTTAAGAGCATCAAAGGGCGCGTCGCTCTCTATGGCAAAGCGCTCGATGAAGGCGTTTGCTTCCTTTTTCAGCGTCTGCGCACGAGCCAAAGCACCGCGCTTGTTCTCGACCGAGCTTTCTGCGCTTATAAGCAGCTTGTAGTAGGAAAGATAGTCCTCCCTCACCGACCGCACGGCTTCCGCGAGGTCGCCTTCGCAGCTCACACCGATTTTTGCGAGGAATTCTACAAGCGCCGCGCGTGTGCTTGCGATTTGCTCGGAGAGCCTCGCGCGCTCCTCGGAGATATGCAGGACGGAGCTTATAGCACCCTCGCACCGAGAGAGCTCCAAAAGCAGAAATTCAAGATAAGCGATACGCTCCGCCTTGCAGGGTATCGGCTCGTCCGAAAGCTCCGAAAGAAAGGCTTCGGTTTCTCTCGTGCGCCTTGCCGAAGCGATGCCCGAAAATACGATAAGAAGCGTGCCGAGAGCGGCTGCCGCAATACCGACGGGCAGTAAAATGAAGATAAGAGCTATTCCGAGAAGAAGCGTAAGAGAGCCGATTATGAATGTAAGGGCAAAGCTCCTTTTCGCCTGATTTATCTTTAGCTCAAGCTCGCTGCGGGCGGGTACTCTCCTCGAGAAATATTTAGATACCGCAGGCTCGTTTTGCGGAAGAGCCGACAGTCTTTTTTCGGCTTCTACAAGGGATTTTGCCGCGCCTACCATAGCCTCGACCTCAGAGAGGTCGGTTTTGCCCTCAAAGCGTGCCGAAAGCTCGGCGTATCGGGGGCTTTCGGTGTAAAGCTCGGCAGTTCTCTCAAGGCTATCTGCTTCATTCAGCTTGTAGCGCGCCGCGTCTATCTCCTCGGCGGTGGGAATGCTCTCTCCGAATACCGCCCTCAGCTCTGCAAGTCTTGTCCTTTCCCTTGTAAGCTCGGCAAGCCTTTCGGTATATTGCTCGGTAAGTGCCGACCTGGATTTCAGTGCGCGAAGCCCGTCAAGCTTTTCGTCAAGCCTCGATTTTTTATCCTCAAGCTCCCTCTCCTCGCTGACAAGCGCGGCAAGGCTTCGCTCAAGCGTGAACGCCTCCTCACGAAGACGCTCGGCGTCGGCAATTTCAAGCTCGAGAGCCGTTATTTTTGCCTTGATTTCACCGATTTCGCCCTTTCCGCCGTTTTTATGGTAGAATTTTCTCTTCTCCTCAAGCCGCGAAAGAGCCTCGTCAAGCCCACCAATGTCACCGTCGCAGTCTGCGAGGTCGGACAGCTTTGCCGAGATGGATTTATTCTCGTTTTTGCCCCATAGATTGCGCTCTGATAGAAATACCGTACGCTCAAAGCCGTCGCGGTCTATTCCGAGCGCCTCGGTGCCGAAATCGGCAGAGAAGTCGGCGCTAGGAAGCCCTGTATCGAGGTCGTAAAGCGCAAAGCTGTCCTCTGCCGCCTTCACGGCAAAGCTTCTCTCTATCCGGTAGCGGTGACCGCCCGTCTCAAGCGAGAGATAGCCGCCGCACCGTCCGCCCTGCCAGGGCATATAATGCTTTCGGTCGTTTTCGTCAAGGCCCTGCTTTTTTGTGTCCTCCATACCGTAGAGCATACATTTTATGAACACGCTGAGCGTGGTTTTACCGTAGCCGTTGTCGGCGAGTATGGAATTAAGACCCTTGTCGAAGCCGTAGCGAAGGGCGTGCAGCTTACCGAAGTTTTCTACGTAGCATTCAATAAATTTCATAGCTTACAAATCCCCCTCTCCAAGCAGGGCGGCAAGACCGCAGGCAATAATCTCTTCCTTGTCCGACGCCGACATGCCGTCCTTGCCCATAACAAGCCTTATAAACTCGCCCTTGAGCGATTTGTCGTTTTCGTAGTCGGCAGCCGACACGCGAAGCCTCGTCTTGTCCTTCATCTCAAAGCAGTAATATCTGTCACCGAATCTGGCAGTGAGGGCGGCAAGGTCGGGACGGGCTTCAAGTCGGTGCTCACCCACGAGAACGACACGCAAAAGGTCGAGAGGGCGCACACCGAGAAGCGAGCGTTCTACTGCGAGCTCAATCTCGTATGCGCTGTGCGCGTCGGTTATATCGACCTCAACCTCGAGAAGAAGCCTCTTTGCCGAGCGCATGAAGCTGTGCGAGATGCCTCGCGCATCGCAAACGGCGAGAGAAAAGCCCTTTTTGCCGGTCTCGTCAAAGCCGCGTCCCTCGGGCGTGCCGCAATATACCGCCGTGCATCTTGAGTCTATTTTCTCTGCAGAGTAGGAGTGATAGTGACCGAGCGCGAGATAGTCTATGTTCCGTCCCGCAGCGTCGCGTCTGCCTATTATACCGCCCGTGTCTGAGCGGTCACGCAGCTCACCGTGCAAAACGACGACGTTTTTCTTATCCTCGGGGAGCGAGAGCGTGTCAAACATATCGGGGGCGGTTTCTGTGCGCCCCGCAACAGTGAGGTCGCCTGCCGTAAAGTAGGTCCACCCCTCGCCGAAGGTAAAGAGGTTTTCGGGAAGCCTCTCGCCTCCCGAAAGAAGCGCGTCAAGCTCGTGATTTCCCGCAAGGTAGAAGAAGGATATCGAGGGGTGTCCCTCTATCAGCGAGAGAATACGGCGTCTTGCCGTCTTTGTAATTCTGTCGGTGTCAAAGAGGTCGCCCGCGATTATGAATATCTTAGCGTCAAGCCGCACCGCCTCGTCTATAAGCGTAGACAGAGTGGCAAAAAGCTCGGCTCGGCGCTCCCTGACCTTTCCGCTCGGAAGATGTGCGGTCAGCGGTGACTCAAGATGTAGGTCTGACGTGTGCAGTATTTTCATAGCTTGTGCTCCTCTTTTTACGGGGCGGTGTGCCATAGCCCCTCCCAATTTACAAAAAAATCCAAAAAAATGATATTCCTTACAAAATATTATACGATTTTTACTTGCAAAAGTCAATAAGATATAGTACAATAGTTATACGAAGGTATGACGAAAACGAGAGGTAAGACCGAGAATGACCAAAAGGTCAAGGCAGACGTCGATTTTGCGAGGGCGAGAGTAGATTTCACCGAAATATTTGAGAGAGCGCACAGAGAGGGCAGACTTCCTCTGAAGGTTACGCACAACGATACAAAGCTGAATAACGTCCTCTTTGATAGGAAAACGGGAAAGGCACTCGCCGTCGTTGACCTCGATACGATAATGCAGGGCTACGCCATCAACGACTTTGGCGATTCGATAAGATTCGGCGCGACAACAGCCGCCGAGGACGAGAGCGACTTGTCAAAGGTCAATTTCGATATTAACCTCTTTGAAATCTACGTAAAGGGCTTCATAGAGGGCGCGAGAGGCGGACTTACCGACACCGAGATAGGCTTCTTGCCCGAGAGCGCCGTAATGATGACGCTTGAGTGCGGTATGCGCTTCCTTGCAGACCATCTCGCAGGCGATACCTACTTTAAAATCTCGCGAGAGGGACAAAATCTTGACCGCGCTAGAAACCAGTTCAAGCTTGTTTCGGATATGGAAAAGCAGCTTGAAAATATGCACAAAATAGTGGAAAAACACACGGGGAAATAAAGAGCAACAACGAGAGAAAAGGCTGCCTCAAACGCACTTGGGGCAGCCTGTTTTTTATCCTCGCATAAGCAGTGAGTGGATTTTCTCTGCGATGCGGGGGAGCTCCTTCTTGAAATCTCCGCTCTCAAATTGCACTCGTCCGGTTTCGGTGATGCTTTTGCTTCCTCGGTTCACCGCTACCGTGACGAAGGTGAGGTGGCGCCCCGTTTTTCTGTAATAGAGCTTTTCAAGGTAGAGAAAGCCGGTATATATTTCCGAGGGGGCGTCCTCGTCCTTCGTGTAGTCGATATCGGGAAAGACTGCGAGGCTCTCGCCGCGCTCGAGGTATTCCATAGCGCGTCTGAAGGTTATCATACTGTCGCTGCCGCCACGATAGACGGGTATTGCCTCTATCGATTTTGTGAGTGGGGCGAGCCACAGCGCCGCAAAAAAGGCGGCAATTTCAGCAAGCACGCGTAAAATACCGCGTCTAGCGTATCTTTCGGTGAAGGTGTAGCTGCTGAATTGCCGATAGATATTCCGAAATCCGAAGAATTTATAGAGAACGAAAAAATGCAGGTCAAAGCCTATGGAATGACAGATTTTTATCGGAGCTTTCGTGTTGAGGTGGCGGGATATATAGACGCAGGGCTCGGCGTCGGGCGGCGCGACGAAGCTCTTATATTTTTTCACGAACAGACTGTAAATTACCCGCCAGAATTTCAGGTAAGCGCCGTAGAAGCGAGGCGCGCCCGAGCCTTCCTTTGCGAAAACCCACCTTGACTGTATTTGATAGGAAAAGCCGGCAATTATAAGGTCGCACACCGCCTTTGTGAGCGTTATAAGCGCGGTTATTTCGATAGCGGTTAAGGGAAGGCGCGCGAAGGCAAGGTTAAGCGAGCAGGCTATTCCGTAGCTTAGGGCAAGCTGAAGAGTCCAGAGCAGATAATATCTTCGCACAGCACCCCTTTTGCCGCCGCCAAACACCAGCTTGAAATTCAGTATAAAGTTGAACACCGAGGAGAGTATTCTCGCCAAGACGGTGGGAATAAGCATTTTCAGCGCGACGGGGGTGTCGGTGAATTTCAGCGCAACCGAGGTAAAGAAGAAAAATGCCGAAATTTCAATGAGAGCCGACACTGCCGACGAGAAAAAGTAACGCCCAAGGCTGCGAAAGAGGACGCCTAGGACGCGAAGACTGTCGGAAACGGTGCGGAAATGCGACGTGCGCTCACAGCCGTCAGCCTCTTCGAGATAGACGGTGGATATTTTTTCTTCGATAATAGGGATGCCTTTTTTATGGAGCGATATCAGCATATTCATCTCATATTCAAATCTTTCTCCGCGTATTTCGAGAAGCTCGTCGAGAAGAGAATAGGAGAAGGCGCGAAGTCCGGTTTGGGTATCCGAGAGCGAGATGCCGTGAAGAATCGAGAAGGCACGGCGCGTGAAGAGATTGCCGGTGCGGCTTCTTTTCGGAACGCATTCGAGCGAGAAGTCCCTCGCGCCGAGAACGAGCGTGTCAAGGTGCTTTACGGCGGCCTCGGCAACCCTCAGGACGTCCTCTGCAAGATGCTGCCCGTCGCAGTCTGCGGTGACGAATACACAGTCCTCGTCAAAGTGAGCCTTGCAATATGAAAGCGCCGCCTTCAGAGCGTGTCCCTTGCCCCTGTTCTCGCCGTAGCTTATCAGCTCGACGGCGGGGAGCGCTTCTGCTTTTTCGAATACCGACGAATATTTTTCTCCGCTGCCGTCGTCTACGACGATTATCCTGCGAAAGCCGCACTCGGAAAGCGCGGAGAGGTAGTCCGCAAAGCTCTCGGGCGGCTCGTATGCGGGGATTATAACCACGGTGCTTCGGCTGTTTTTGTTTTCCATATAGTATTTCTTCCCATTTATAAAAATCTTTGCATATTCTGATGCTTTATTTTACGCTGATACAAGGGTAATTATGGTAGTTTTCCCGGAAAATATTTACGTTTGGGGGAACTTGACGTCGGCGCGCCAATAAAATAAAGGTCGGCTCGCTTCCCGTAGAGCAATTTTTGCATTGTAAAATGCAAGAAAAACATAAAAAAATACACTAACTCTTATTGACGGGGCTGTATTTATGTGTTAAAATAGAATAAAAATAATTTCAAGGAGAACCCAGAAAATGAAAATGTCATTCAGATGGTACGGCGAGTCCGACCCCGTAACGCTCGAGAACATCAGACAGATTCCCGGAATGCACTCGGTTGTAAGCGCGATATACGACGTTAAGCCGGGCGAGGTCTGGCCCGAGGAGAGCCTTGCGAAAATGAAGGCTGACTGCGAGGCAAACGGTCTTGTTTTTGATGTCGTCGAGTCTGTTCCCGTGCACGAGAATATCAAGCTCGGACGCGGCAACGTTGATGAGCTTATCGAGGTTTACTGCGAGAATATCCGCCGCTGTGCAAGGTACGGCGTAAAGTGTATTACCTACAACTTTATGCCTGTATTCGACTGGACGAGAACCCAGCTTGACAAGCTTGCGGAGGACGGCTCGACCTCTCTCGTTATGTATTGGGAGCAGATGCGCGGACTTGATCCTCTCAAGGACGATATACACCTTCCCGGTTGGGACTCGAGTTACACGCAGGACGAGGTGAGAGAACTTATCTCGGCTTACGGCGAGCTTGGCGAGGAGGGTCTTTGGAGAAATCTTGAGGTCTTCCTTAAGAAAATTATTCCCGTTGCCGAGGAGTCGGGCATCAGAATGGCTATTCACCCCGACGACCCGCCCTATTCTATCTTTGGTATTCCGAGAATCGTGACCTGCGAGGCTAATCTTGACAGACTTCTTGCGATAGTTGACAGCCCCGCAAACTCGCTTTGCCTTTGCACAGGCTCTCTTGGCTGCTCGCTCTCCAATGATATGGTAAAGCTTTCGGCAAAGTATGCGAAGATGGACAGAATCGCCTTCGTTCATATGAGAAACATTCTCGTCTTACCCGACGGCAGCTTCGAGGAGTCGGGACATATATCGAATAAGGGCTCTCTCGATATGTACGAGATTACCAAGGCTCTCGTTGATGCAGGCTTTGACGGCTACGTCCGTCCCGACCACGGAAGAATGATTTGGGGCGAGACCGGAAAGCCCGGCTACGGACTCTACGACAGAGCGCTCGGCGCAACCTATATCAACGGTCTTTTCGAGGCATGCGAGAAGGCTAAAAAGTAATTTGAAAAGAGGATAAAACAATGGAAAAGAACGTACTCAATACTGACCTTTCGGGCAAGGTAGCGGTAGTTACCGGTGCCGGCGGTGTGCTTTGCGGCGCTTTCTCGAAGACGCTTGCAAGAGCAGGCGCAAAGGTTGCGCTTCTTGACCTCAACGTAGAGGCGGCAGAGGCTGTTGCGGCAGAGATTCGCGCCGAGGGCGGAGTTGCAAAGGCATATAAGTGCAACGTGCTTGAGAAGGAAACCTGCTACGCGGTAGCAGACGCTGTCGAGGCAGACCTCGGAAAGTGCGACGTACTCATCAACGGTGCGGGCGGAAACAACCCCAAGGCTACCACCGATAAGGAATACTTCGAGCTTGGCGACATTGACGCCGACACCAAGAGCTTCTTCGACCTTGATGCTGCAGGCGTTGGCTTCGTATTCAACCTTAACTTCCTAGGCACTCTCATTCCCACCCAGGCGTTTGCAAGACAGATGGTTGGCAGGGAGGGCTGCAACATAGTTAATATTTCGAGCATGAACGCATACACCCCCCTCACCAAGATACCCGCATATTCGGGTGCGAAGGCGGCTATATCCAACTTCACCCAGTGGCTCGCAGTTCACTTCTCGAGAGTCGGTATCCGCGTTAACGCGATAGCTCCCGGCTTCTTCTCGACAAAGCAGAATGCCGCGCTTCTCTTCAATCCCGACGGCACTCCCACCGCGAGAACCGGCAAAATTCTTGCCGCAACTCCCATGGGCAGATTCGGAGAGAGCTCGGAGCTTGACGGAGGTCTGCTCTTCCTTGTAAATAACGAGGCGGCAGGCTTTATTACCGGTGTCGTTCTTCCTATCGACGGCGGCTTCTCGGCTTACTCGGGCGTTTAATTTTAAATGCAAATCGGCAAAGCAGAGCTCGTGCGTGGGCTAACCCTGGCGCCTATGGCTGGGTTTTCGGACAGGGCAATGCGCCTTGTTTGCCGAAAATACGGGGCGGAATACACCGTTACCGAGATGGTCAGCGCAAGGGCGGTTACCTTCGGCGACAAAAAGACCTCGCAAATCGCAAGGATATGCGAGGACGAGGGACCCGTTGCGCTTCAGCTTTTCGGTAGAGAGCCGGATACTATCGCTCGGGCGATAGAATTGACCTCGGGCGGTGTTCCGGGTTACGCACCGCCGGTTGCCATAGACATAAATATGGGCTGCCCGGTGAATAAGATATTCTCGAACGGCGAGGGCTCGGCGCTTATGCGTGACCCCGAGCTGATTTACAGGATAGTGAGCGCCTCGGCTCGTGCTACCGACCTACCCGTGACGGTGAAGCTCCGCGCGGGAGTCGATAAGGGCAGCATAAACGCCCTTGAATGCGCTCTTGCGGCAGAGGAGGGCGGAGCTGCGGCTATTGCCCTTCACGGCAGGACCCGTGTCGAGATGTACGGAGGCAGGGCAGACCGAGATCTTATAGCAAATGTAAAGAAAGGTTTACATATTCCGCTTATTGCAAACGGCGACATTACCTCGGCTGACGAGGCCCTTGATATGCTTCGGGTAACGGGAGCTGACGGGCTTATGATAGGACGCGGTGCTATCGGAAACCCATTTATATTTGCCGAGATTTCGGCGGCGCTCGATGCCAGGGAGTATATTCCACCGGCGCGCGAGGAGCGTGTCGAGTGCGCTCTGACCGAGCTTCGCCTCGCTATCGAGGACAAGGGCGAGCGTATTGCCGTCCCCGAAGCCCGAGGACGCATCGCCGCATATATTCGCGGCTTTAAGGGCGCGGCAGGAATACGCGCAGAGGTTAACCGAGCTCTTACGTATACGGAGGTCGAACAAGCGCTTCGACGTGCAAATGGATAAAAACGAACAACACTAATGTTTTCAGGGGTGTATCGCCAATTTGGGCTACACCCTTGATTTTTTCGTAAAACTCTTTACAAAATTCGTAAAATATGCTACAATTGAATTGCCAAATGTGGCAGAACGGAGAATATTTATGTCTATTGCAATTATAACCGGCGCGTCGAGCGGTATCGGCGCGGAGTTTGCGCGTCAGCTTAAGGGTATGGCGGGGGTCGAGGAGTTTTGGTTCGTGGCAAGACGCACCGAGAAAATGGAGGCTCTGTGCGACGAGCTCGGTGTGAAGGCTAAAATAATCACCGCCGACCTCTCGCTTCCCGAGGGAATAGAGGCAGTTAGAGAGGCTCTCCGAGAGGAGAAGCCAAGCGTTAAATTCCTCGTCAACGCGGCGGGCTTTGGCAATTTCGGCTCGTTTGACCAGATTCCGGAGTCGGATATAATTAAAATGATAGATTTAAACGACAAGGCGCTCGTGCTTATAACGCATATGACTATTCCCTACATGGAGCGCGGAGGCAGGATAATCGAGCTTGGAAGCGGATCCTGCTTCACGCCCCTGCCCAACTTCAATATCTACGCGTCGAGCAAGATATTCGTGCTTCACTATACTAAGGCGCTCAATTACGAGATAAAGAAATACGGACTTCGCGCGACCTGCTTCTGTCCCGGTTGGGTAGAAACTGAGTTTTTAGGAAAGGCAACCGCGAGAAATACCGTAACTGTGCCAAAGGAAATGAAGCCGCTTCTCAAATGTAAGGACGTCGTGCGCCGTTGCGTTCGAGCGTCGATTAAAGGCAGGACGATGTGCGTCACCAATTGGTATACGAAGCTTCAGCATCTGCTCTTTAAAATCCTGCCCGATAACATTCTCACAAATCTTTGGATGGGTATGCAAAAGGAGCCCGAGAGCGAGGTCTGCCGTGAGAAGTAATTTTAAGCCGGGTGCTCTTACAGCACCGCTCCCACCCGTGCTTGTGACTGTTAAGTCGGGGGGCGTGTCAAATATTATCACTATCGGCTGGACGGGAATACTTGCGACAAATCCCCCGAAAACCTACATATCGGTGCGCCCGTCGCGCCACTCCTACGAGATGCTCGCACAGAGCCGTGAGTTCGTTATAAACCTTGCGCCCGCACAGCTTGCGACTGCCGTGGACTTTTGCGGCATATATACGGGGGCGAAGGTGGATAAATTCGAGAAATGCTCGCTCACACCCGTCGAGAGCCATAAGGTCGGAGCGCCTACCATTGCCGAGTGCCCGATAGCGCTTGAATGTCGCGTCACGGATATTCTGCCGATGGGTACGCACGACGTGTTTATGGCGGATATCGTCAGCGTTTCCTGCAACGACGGAATAATCGACAAAAGAGGCAAAATTCGCTACGATAAAGCCGACCTTCTTGCCTACGTTCACGGAGAATACTTCAGGCTCGGTGACAGGGTCGGTAAATTCGGCTTCAGCACCGATAAGGGAGCCGACCCTACCCGGAGAATAGCTAAAAAAGAAAACGCCTTCAAAAGCCATAAGCCCGTCAGAAAAAGGAGGGATAAGCGATGAAAAGCGATAACGCCGAAAACATAAGAGTGCGGGTTCTCTCTCTTATAGAGGCGGGCTTTGACAGTGACGCCGCCTTTGAGCGAAAAATGGGTCTGCCCGGGAAAACCGTTAATAATTGGCGGCGCGGACTTTCCTCATCGTTTATGAAAATGCTCCCTCGACTTTCCGACGAATTCGGAGTTAACGTAGGAGAGCTTCTCGATATTCCCCTAAGACGCGATACCTCGGAGCTTTCGGAGGAGGAGCTGCAAATACTCCACCTTTACAGAAAGGCAAAGGCTATGCCCCAACCGATGCGCGAGGCTCTTCGCGGAACGCTTGAGGCAACGATAAATATGTATATATCCTCCTATCAGGCGGTAAAGGTAAAACGACAGCAAAAGTCTAAAACTTAACACGGATAGGTACTAAAAGAGAAAAGCACGGCTCAAAAACAGTGAGAGCCGTGCTTTTTGTAAAGTAAAGCTTACTTTTGTGAGACCTCGGGAGCGCCAATGGTTTTTGGAAAATTGGAATTGCTATTTTGTTTTTTTGACGGCAAGCTGCCAAAACGCAACCGCCCCTGCCGCCGCAACGTTCAAGGAGTCTACCCCGTGCGACATCGGTATCTTTACCGTATAGTCACATGAGGCAATAGTGCTTTTTGCA
>JAZSIJ010000139.1:0-5870 GCA_045533755.1 Eubacteriales bacterium
GAAATTTCGAAAAAAATATGGTATAATCGTTGATACTACACCTAAACGGAGTAAAACTATGACTAAAATTGCAATTCTCGGCTTCGGCGTTGTTGGCGGCGGAGTCGCTGACCTCATAACAAAAAATCAAGACGAGGTAACAAAGCTCGGAGGCGACGGGATATACATAAAGCATATCCTCGATCTCAGGGAATTCCCCGATTCTCCCTTTGCCGACAGAGTCACAAAGGATTTCGACAAAATAGCAAACGACCCCGAGGTTTCGGTAGTTATCGAGGCTATGGGAGGCTCTCACCCCGCATACGAGTACACCGTTGCGGCTCTCAAGGCAAAGAAGAGCGTAATCACCTCTAACAAGGAGGTCGTCGCAAACTTCGGCGACGAGTTTCTCGCGCTTGCCGAGGAAAACGGTGTTTCTTATAGATTCGAGGCGGCAGTCGGCGGCGGTATCCCCGTAATCTCGCCTATGATAAGCTGCGTCGGTCAGAACAAGATACGCGAGGTGCGCGGTATTCTCAACGGCACGACCAACTATATACTCACGAAGATGTTCTCCTTTGGCGACAGCTTTGAGACGGCGCTGAGGAGCGCGCAGGACAAGGGCTACGCCGAGAGAAATCCCGATGCCGATATTCTCGGTATCGACGCCTGCAGAAAGATAGTCATTCTCACGGCTCTTGCGACAGGCAAGCTCTTCTCTCCCGACTGCGTACACACCGAGGGCATTACCGGTATCAGAGCCGAGGACGTCACCGCGGCAAGAAAAATAGGCTCGGTGGTAAAGCTTCTCGGCAGATGCGTCATCGAGGACGGCACACCGAAAATAATGGTTGCTCCCTTTATGCTCTCCGAGGATTTGCCTCTTGCCTGCGTTAACGGTGTCTTCAACGCGGTCGAGGTTATAGCAGACCCTCTCGGCAGCGTAATGTTCTACGGTCCGGGTGCCGGTGCAGGCGCTACGGCGTCGGCTATGGTCGGTGACCTTATGCAAGTAATGCGCTCGGGCAGAAGCTGCGCTAACCCCGTCTTTGAAAGAGACGGCTCTGACGTCGGCTGTGCATTTGAGGACTTTGCCACCAAAAATTATCTCGCCTTCCCGAAGGGCTGCGAGGCTGCTATCAAGGCGGCATTTGGCTCGGTACAGTTTATCGAGAGCGAAAGCGAGCTTCTCGTCATTACCTCACCCCTCACCGAGCGTGAGGTGAAGGAAAAGCTCTCGGCACTTCCCGCCCCCCTCTCGAGAATACGCATGCTTTAAATCATTCCCTCTCGCTCCGACAGAGCTATTATTCTGTCGGAGCTTTTTATTATCACGGGCGCGGTGAGGAGTGCAAGAAGCAGAAGCAAAACGTCGGAGAGCGAGGCAAATACCGAGCAATCGAGAAGAGCGCCCGCGGTGACGGCGATAAAATATATCGGCAAAAAGAGCCGTCTTTTCCTCACTCCGAAAAGATAGCGATAGCACACCGAGCCGTAATAGTACCAGCAGACCACCGCCGCAAGCGCAAACGCCGTAACAGACACGAGAAGCAGCGTGTCAGCGTACGGAAAGGCAAGAGAGAGTGACTCTACGGCAAGCTCTGCCCCACTGACTGTGGCAAGCTCGGGGTTCGGAAGCAAAATCGCAAATGCGGTGAGCATACAAAAAAACGCCGTGTCAAGAGTAGCCTCGCACATACCCGCAAGTCCTGCCTTGACAGGCGAAATGCCTCCTGAGGACGCGTGCGCCATCGACGAAGTACCCGCCCCCGCCTCATTTGAGAGTATTCCCGTCGAATATCCTCTGACTATGGGCGAGGCAGAAATATAGCCGATAACTCCGCCGCCAAGTGAGCGCGGCGTGATGGCTGACGAAAATATATCGCTTATCACCCTCGGAATTTCACCGAAATATCGAGTTATGACAGCGAGCGTGATAATCAAATAGCAAAGCGCGGCTATCGGTATCAAAACGGCTGTAACGCTCTTGATTTTTTCCCGATTCCCTAGGATAAAAACAAACGTTAATGTCAAAAAAGCAAGAGCAAATGCACTTTTGGGAATATTAGAAATAAGAGCTGCAGAGGATACGGCAGCCGAGCTTTGCATAGCCGCCCCCATAACGAAGGCGAGGAGAAGACATACCAGCGCGTAAAGTCTGCCTAGCGTCTTACCACGCTTTAACCTTTTTCCGATTACGAACATCATTCCGCCCTCTCTGCTGCCATCAAGCGCATCTACGCTGACGAGCGCCTCGGCATACTTGATAACGGCGGCAAAGACACTTGAGACGAGAAGCCAAAGAACGCTTCCGGCGCCTCCAACCGTTATGCTTATTGCAACACCGAAGATATTTCCGACACCGAGCGTTCCCGCAAGCGCGAGAGCAAGCGAGCGAAATCCCCCCTCCCCCATAGCCGAGGATATACACCCGCGGAGAGTTTTTATGGGGTGCAGAAATGGAAAAAAGCGAAGCTTGAAAAGCAAAAAAACGCCAAGCGCGGTAACTATAATCGGTAAAATAAACATAGAAAGCCCCTCCGCTAAAGGCTATGCGGAGGGGCTGCGATTTATTCTGTTTCGCCCGCGCGGCGCATGAGAGTGCAGCAGGGTGATTTGTAAACTTTAATTAGCATTTTGGGGTAAACCCGTCACCCGTGTTAAGTTTATATGCCTTTTATGAACTTCACAACGAAATAAACGACAAGTCCGGCAAATGCTACAACCCAGAACCAGTTGATAAACTTATCGAGCTTTTTGCCAAGTGCCGCCTCCTTTGCGTCGAGAGCCTTATCCTCCTCGCTCTCACGAAGCTCCTCGGGTATCTCGTCAAATCCCTCCTCGTCCTCAGAGGGCTCTTCCCGGTCGAGCGCAAAATCATAGCTTCCGTCCTTGATGGCGGCGGCTCTCTTTGCGGCAGACTCGAGAATTTCCTTCATAGTTTTCAGAGTTATTTTATCGTCCTTACCAAAGCTGTCGGTCTTTTTGGCAAGCCTTTCTATTGCTCCGGCGACGGCGTCATAATCCTTACCGAGCGTCGCGGTATCAAGCTCTGCCTCGCACTCCTCGCAAAGATATCTCGGATATCCGTAATTGCCGAGAGCGAGTATCGCCGGCTCCTCACGCTCGGGCAAAGCGCCGCAAAGCGCGCAGTTCTTTTCCTTATTGCTCATATTCCTTCTCCTTACTTTTTATCGCCGCGAAGCGCGGCTCTGACCTCAGCGAGATACTCCTCGCGCAGCGCCTTCTGCTCTGCAAGCTCTGCCTCGGTGAGCTCACGCTCCCGTGATAGTCTGCCGAGCTCGTTTATTCTGTCAACCTTTATCTTTTCCATTTTTCCCTACCTTAATATGATAGAGCTTGGCGAGTCCGCCCGTCGAGGTTTCCCTATAAAGTTGCGAGAGGTCCTTGCCCGTTTCATACATAGTCTTAATAACCAAATCGAGAGATATCTTTCGAGAGCCTGTGAGAAGTCCCGCAAGCTCCGCCGCGTTTATAGCTCTCATTGCGGCAACGGCGTTGCGCTCTATACAGGGTATCTGAACGAGCCCGGATATAGGGTCGCAGGTCAGCCCGAGAAAATGCTCGAACGCCATCTCTGCGGCATATTCTATCTTATCAATATCCTCATCTAAAAGCTCGGCGAGAGCCGCCGCCGCCATAGCGCAGGCTGTTCCTATCTCTGCCTGACAGCCGCACTCGGCACCCGATATAGATGCATTGGTCTTGGTGAGATTTCCAATAAGTCCGGCTACCGCGAGAGCTCGGTATATTTTATCCTCAGCATAGCCGCTGTCGCGATACATATATGTCAAGACCGCAGGAAGCACCGCACAGGCACCGCAGGTGGGAGCGGTTACTATCGTGCCGTTATCGGCGTTTTGCTCGCCCACCGCGTATGCGTAAGCCGAAACCATCTTCGTTCTTTTCAACGCGGGGTTGCCCGAGTCCTTTGCCGATATAAAAAGCTCTCTCGCCTTTCTCTGTACCTCAAGGCCGCCGGGAAGTATCCCCGTTGCCGAAAGTCCGTCGTCAACCGCCTTTTGCATAGTCCGCCACACCTTAGCGAGAAACTCGGTTATACCCTCGCCCTCACGCTCGTAAACGTAATCCGAAAGGCGTATGCCCCCTCGTCTGCACACCTCGGCTATCTCGGCAAAAGTGGACTCGCGGTAGATGTCGTCGAGCGTGGACACCGGTCTATCCTCAATCTCGATATCACCGCCGCCGACGCTCATTACGCGCATAAGGGATTTTTTATCCCGCTTACCGTCACGAACTGCATAAATATCCATCGTGTTCTCGTGCGGAAGCACTCTGTTTTTCTTGTCAAAAATTATTTCGACGGGCTTTCCAGCGACGCCGGCTATGGCAATATCGGTGCCGTGTCCCTTGCCGGTATCCGAAAGCGAGCCGTAAAGTATAACCTCGAAGGCGTCGGCATCGGGATTCTCCTTTGCGAAGAGCTTCATAGCCTTTGCGGGTCCCATAGTGTGTGAGCTTGACGGTCCTTTTCCTATTTTGTAAATGTCTTTTATTGATTTCATAGCAACTCCAAAATGACAAATTTAGGCAACATTATTTTAACACAAAGCGGGAGAATATTCAATCATTTTTTGAGATTTAAGAAGCTTTTTTGAAAAATGCAGGAAATTCGCTCTGAAACTGCATAGGCAAGGCATATTTTTACAGCGTCGGGCAAAAGAAAGGGCGCTACGGTTATCATCAGCGATGAAAAATATCCCGCGGCACTTCCGTCGGTATAAAAGGCAGCGTACCAAAGAGAGCCCAAAAGATAAAACGGAAGGAGCGAAACGAAAGCCGCGACAAGCCTTCCAAGCCTCTGCCCTCTTAAAAGACGCTCTGCGAGAAGATAAACGAGCGACATTAGGAGAAATCCCCAGATAAATCCGCCACCCGTATCGAAGAGCCTGCCAAAGCCGCCCGAAAATCCCGAAAACACCGGCATTCCCAAAGCGCCGAGCATCAAATAAAGAAAAACCGAGACGGCACCGCGCCACCCGCCAAGAAAAAAGAGCGCAAAAAATACTCCGAAAATCTGCAAAGTAAACGGCACGGGAAAGGGTATGCTTATCATAGCCGACACTGAAACAAGCGCGGTACACAATGCGATTTCACTAACGTCCCTTACGGTACGCGAGGCTTCTCTACTCATACTGCTCTCCTTTACCTTTTGATTTCTCTCCTATTATATAACAACCGGCTCGATTTGTCAAAGAAATTTTAATAATTTACTATTGTTTTTTTAATTATTATGTTATATAATTAAATCGAAATAAAAAAAGGAGACCTTATTATGCCAAAAATGCTAAAAAAAGGACTCATATCCGCAGCTTTGGTTATAGCGGCGGCGCTGATAGTCTTTTATATTTTTCTTCCGCCGATAAATCCGCACGCGGTAGAGTTCTGGCTCTTTCTTTCCTTCCTTATTTTCGTAGGATTCATTCCCTTCTTTAATTGCTTCCTCGTAAAATCGAGAGGACGTGCGAAAAAATCGCGCATTAAGCTCGGAGACTACGTCATAGACGAGACCGGGGGAAAATTCAAGAAATTTATACCTCTCGTCATTCTTCTGCCGATTTTAGTGGTGATAATAGGCGGTATCTTTTCATCGACCGTATTTTTCGCAAGGCAGTACGCCTCTGTTATTGACGTTAAGGAATCGGTTTTCAAGGACGACCTACCCGAGACGACCGAGATTACCAATATTGCCCTTATGGATACCGAATCGGCAACCAAGCTCGGCGACAAGACTCTCGGTGCGCTCTCGAACGTGGTATCGCAGTATGACGTCAGCCAAACCTACACCCAGATAAACTATAAAAAGTCGGAGGCCAAGCGGTCTTAGGAAGACAACCACTGGATTCAAC
>JAZSIJ010000030.1:0-2245 GCA_045533755.1 Eubacteriales bacterium
GTTGAAATAGACCCCGCGATTCTTTCGATGAAGCAGGTTTGCTTGCGCCTTACCGGCGTGTCTGCTCCTGCCGAGGTGGTTTTGAACGGCAAAACTATCTCTACCCCCGACAGCAGAGAGCGAATATACATCTATAACGTAAAGGACAGGCTCTTCCCGGGCTATAACACTCTGCTTATAAGATTCCCACATGAGAGACGCGACGAGCTCCCCTCGGGCATCAGACTTCGCAGAGGCGAGCAGTACGACCCGGGGATAGAGAGCGTCGAGCTTCTGGCGTTTGACACGGCTGCCATCAACAGCGTAAGCGTTAAGCAGACGCATTCGGCAGAGGGCGCTTTAATCGAGGTGAATATGGGCATAATCGGCGCAAAGGATAACGTCCGCGCCGTTGCGACTCTCGTATCTCCCTCGGGCAAGATATATTACGGAGGACTATCCGACGGGCGTGGCTTGATTTCCGTCGGCGACCCGCTTCTCTGGTGGCCGCTTGGTATGGGTGTGCCCAATCTTTACGATTTAAGCGTCAATCTTTACTGCGGCGACTTGGCTGAGGACGTTTACGAGATGAAGATTGGACTGAGGTCGGTTGAGGCGGAGGCTTTGGGCGGTAAGCCTGCCGTTAAGGTTAACGGTGTGCCGGTGTTTCTCAAGGGCGCCAGGCTTATGCCCGAGACGGCAAATTCATCATTTGCCAAGCCCGAGGATACCGAGGCTCTGATTTCTGCCGCCGCAGAGTGCGGTATAAACGCGTTTTACGCCTCGGCGCGTGACAGAGCACCGAGTGCCGAGCTTCTTTCGCTTTGCGACCGCTACGGCATAATGCTTCTTCACGGCGTTGCTATGAGATGCGCTGACGGTGACACCTCACCGCTTGACGCTGTGAGGCGTGAGATAATAGACGGGCCTCGGCGCATAGCACCTCTTGCATCTACGGCGGCGTTTTGCGTAACGGCGGATACCACCGCGAGAGGCGGTGAGCTTTCCGAGCAGCTTCGCGCCTATTGTCCCGATGCTCCGGTTCTTATGCTTGAGTGTGAGCCCCTTGAGCCTATTCCAACCTCGCTTCCCGAGACGAGAACGGTAAGGGAGCTTGCGGGGGACGACGGGGTGAATCTCCTCTCGCGGACTGTGGAGGGGCGCACGCAGGGTAAGCTTTCCGAGACGCTTTTGCAGACCTTCGATGAGTATCGCTTCCCGTCGGGCACCGACGAGCTCTCCTATCTTTCGCAGCTCACCGCGCTTGACCGTATGAGAGAGGCTCTCACTGCGGCAAGGGCAGACCGCGGCGGCGCCTGCCTCGCAGACAGATTTAACGACACGGAGGCGTTGATTTCTCCCTCTATTCTCGATTTTTACGGCAAGGGAAAGGCGCTCTGGTATCACCTTAAAAGGCTTTTTGCGCCGGTGTCTGTGCTACATAGACTTGACGGATACAGGATAACCTTTACCGTCTCGAACGACAGACCGAAGGAATACAGCGGCGCTGTGACCTACAGGGTTCTTGATGCGAAAAACTCCGAGCTTCATTCGGGCACTCTCGACGTCACGGGACTTGCGCCCGCCAGCACCGTCACGCTTGACACGGTTGACCTTACCGAGCTTCTCCGTGGACACGAGCAGGACAGATATTTGCTTTATTCCTACAGCGACGGTCAGCGCTCCTATTCCGACACCGTCTTGTTCACAAAGCACAAGTATTTCAAATATAAAGCTCCGTGTATTCGCACCAACCTTGACGGCGTTGGCAGAAAATTCAACGTCACACTCTACTCCGAGGCGTTTGCTCACAAAGTACGACTGTCGTTTAAGGATACCGACGCCCGCTTTGAGAGTAATTTCTTCGACCTGACCGACAGAACGCCCGTACGCGTGGCGGTTGAAACCGCCGAGACGGTAAGCGCCGAGAAGCTCGCGGCAGAGCTGACGGTTATCTCGATGTACGACGTCGGACGCGACCTTGATTTAAACTAAATTACATATATTTTTGGAGGAAAACACAATGAAAAACTTCTTTGGTGAGTTCAAAAAATTCATCACACGCGGCAACGTAGTTGATATGGCTGTCGGTGTTATCGTAGGTAGCTCGTTTACCGCTATCGTAAACGGTCTGAGTAATTTCGTTCTCAAACCCCTTATCAATGCGCTTCTTGCCTTGATATTCGGTGCGAATTCGCTCTCCGAGCTGCATACTTATTTGATAACTGCATACAAGGACGTCGTCGACGAAGCAGGTAAGTCGGAT
>JAZSIJ010000128.1:0-4457 GCA_045533755.1 Eubacteriales bacterium
GTGAGGATCTTGCCGATCTCGGAGAGGACGGTGCAAAGCTTGCCGAGAAAATTAACGTTGAGTCGGAGGTGCTTGTTGCAAGCGTGCGATTCGCCCTTATCGCTGAAAGCTGCGACGGTCACGAGCCTCACGGCAGCATCAAGGTTGCAGTAGAGCCTACCATTGTTGATAATTTCGCAGGTCTTCTCAACTATAACGGCGTAGAGTGGGAAATCGTTGAATGCAAAACGGATAACGGCACTCTAGTCTTTGATTTTGAGGAGGATGCGGTTTACTCCATTCTTCTTCACGACGGCACGGCATCAAGCGGAAGCTCCTTGGCTGTAGTTATATCGGTAATTGCAGGGGGAGTCGTCGCTTTAGTTGTTGTCCTCCTTGTAGTCTTCTTCATAAAGAAAAAGAAGGACGAGACAGAGGCTGAATAAAAGGCATAATGAATTTAATAAAAAGACTTATAGACGGTATACCGCCGAAGATCCTTAAGCATGTGATAATAGGGCTTGTGATATTAGCGCTTCTTGTTTTTGCAGTTTTTCTTATCAGAGCGTGGGAGAAGGCTAACTCGCAATTCGACGGAGATTCCGACGCAGGCTTTCTTTACGTTGAGCATGACGGCAAGCGCTACGAGCGCCGTCACGATGTGGACGCCGTTTTGATTGCCGGACTTGATAAGTTCGAGACATCAGAGGAAAGTGACTCCTACGTTAACGACAGACAGGCGGATTTCCTTATCCTGCTGGTCATAGACCACGAGGCGAGGACTTGTTCTGCCGTGCATATCAACAGAGATACGCTTGCCGAGATTACCGTTCTTGGAATAGGCGGTAAGAAGGTCGGCACTATCACCGGTCAGCTTGCGCTGTCTCATAGCTTTGGCTCGGGAGGAGCAGATAGCGGCAGAAATACCGCAAGGGCCGTCTCTCGCCTCTTAGGTATCACTATTGATAACTATGCTACGCTTACGATGGACGCCGTTGCTTCGCTCAACGACCTTGTCGGCGGGGTTACTCTTACCGTGCTTGACGATTTTACGGGAGTTGACGATACCTTGAAGCGCGGCGAGACGGTGACGCTAATGGGAGAGCACGCCCTTAATTACGTACGCGCGCGTTCGGGTCTTACTGACAGCTCAAATGTCGCTAGAATGGAGCGTCAGCGTCAGTATCTTACCGAGCTTTATCGGGCGACTCTCGGGGCTATGAACGCCGACGATGACTTTGCAGAGGATAGCGTGGCAGAGCTTTCGGATTACATAGTATCCGACTTTAGCATAAGCGCGCTCGAGGATATGCTTGACGCCTTCAGTGAATATGAGTTCGGAGGCATATATACTCTCGACGGCACACTCAGCCAAGGAGAGAAGTATATGGAATTCAGACTCAATAAGGACTCGGCAAAGGCTCTTATGATAGAGCTCTTCTACAAGGAAAGAAAATAACAAAAAGTAAACTAAACGTTACAAAAAGCAAACCAAACGTTACAGAAAGCACCCCGAAAAATCGGGGTGCTTTCGTAATTATCAGTAAAACTATCAGTCGATAGACATATCAAGCTTGAAGCGGAGAATCTTACGAAGCGTGTTCTTCGGGAACTCCTCGGCTCTGACCTTGAGAATGGCAATCTTTTTGTAGGGAACGGCGGTTTTGTTGTACTTGTTGACGTATTCCTGAAGATACTTCTCGACGTCCTCAATGCCGTTCTTCTTCATATAATCGTAGTCGGGGAAGATTTCTGCAACGATAGCGTTATACATATCGCCTCTCTTACTCTTACCCTCGTAGACTATAATCTCAAGGACACCGGGGGTTGCCGCAAGCTCGTTCTCGATTTCCTCGGGGTATACGTTTTTACCGTTGGAGAGAATGATGAGGTTCTTTTTGCGTCCTGTGATGAAGAGAACTCTGTCGCTCTCGCGGTACTTGCCGTAGTCGCCGGTCTTGAAGTAGCCCTCCTCGTCAAACGCCTCCTTCGTAGCCTCCTCGTCCTTGTAGTAGCCGAGCATTATGTTGGAGCCCTTAACGTATATCTCGCCCTCACCGTCCTCGTTGGGCTCGTGGATTTTGATGGTGTCGATAGGAAGAACAGGTCCAACGCTTCCGTCAACCTTATAGTAGTTGTGGTTAACCGCGATTATGGGAGCGCACTCGGTAATGCCGTAGCCGTTAAGAACGGTGATACCAAGAGAGTCAAAGGTGTCAATTATTTCCTGGTTGATGGGAGCACCGCCCGAGATAAGCATGTTGAGCTCACCGCCGAAGTTCTTGAGAACCGATTTAAAGAGCTTCTTTCTAAGGTCAATGCCAACCTTGCGCAGAGCATTCGAGAGCTTCATCATAAATCTGACAAGCCCCTCCTTGCCCGAATCCTTGATGCCCGCGGTTATCTTGCGGTAGAAGGTTTCAAGATAAAGCGGAACGGCGCAGATGTGACCGGGCTTCTCAAGCACGAGCTCCTTCGATACGTAGCGGATACCGCTGGAAATGTATATGTTACAGCCGATGGAGTTCTGGCCGAGAATGGATACGCTTGAGCCGTAGGTGTGGTGAGGAGGAAGAACCGCCATGCATTTCTCGCTGAAATCAATGTAGGGAATAACCTCTGCCATATCCGAGAGAATATTCTTTTGCGAGAGCATAACGCCCTTGCCCTTGCCGGTAGTTCCCGAGGTGAAAACGAGAAGTGCCAGAGCGTTCGGGTCGATAGGAGCAGAGAAGAGAGAGTCGTCGCCGAGAGCGAGCTTCTCGCGACCTGCTTCGACGAGTGCAGCTATTGCGTCATCGCCCTCGTCCTTGATGTAGAGGAGATTCGAAAGATCTATAATCTCGCATATCTCACGGCCCTTGTCTGCAATATCCTCGTCTACGATAAGAAGGTCTGTCTCTGCCTTTTTGACGGTGTCTGCAAGGTCGGCTGCCTGCCAGTCGCGGTCAAGCGGAACAAGCACCGAGCCTATTGCCATGGTAGCGTAATAAACCAGCACCCAGCTGTAAGAGAGCTTGCCGATAAGACAAATGTGCTTTCCCTGATAGCCGCGCGAGACAAGCTCGGTAGCAAGAGCGTAAACGTCGTCCTTGAGGTCAATGTAAGACTTTTTGACTGTGTCGGCGTCGTTTGGCTTTATTCTGAAAGAGTAGGCGGTTTTGCTGCCGTACATCTCGGCAATCTCCTTCATCATTTCTCTTATATTGGGAAATTCCTTTTTTACGTGTAAAACTCTGTCTTTCATTTGCTTTTACTCCTGTGTTTCTGTTTCGTTTATATAATTTTCAAGATTATCGTGCAGCTTTTCAAGAACCGAATAGAATACGGCGAGCTCGTCAATAGACACGTCGCGTCCGACCCGTTCTTGAACGTCAAGCGCCATAGCTTGAATTTTATCGGCAAGCGCCAGACCCTCGTCGGTGAGGGTAATTCTTGAGTTGTAATTTCTCTTACCCGGTGTAGCCTCGCGGGTAATATATCCCTTTCGCTTAAGCGCGGCAAGCTCGCGTGAGATAAGAGAGGGGTCTATGTTGCTCTTGATTGCAAGCTCGGCAGAGGTCAATCCCTCAGGGTGAATAAACAGCTCGTATATCCAAAGCACGTGTACGCCCTTTACGCCGAGAGCCGGAGCTATCGTCATTTTGAACTTCTGAATGGCTTTTTGTACGCCGTCGATAAGCAACGCAAATTTTTCGAATCTGATATCCTCCATCGCTTCTCCTCATATAGATAATATGCTCAGCCGTACTCGCTTTTAACGCACAATTCGGCTTCACACTCTTTATTTTAGCACATAAATATTGACTTGTCAACATCTTTTAGAAAAAAAGACGAAGAGGGCGAAATTTGTTAACAATATTTTTGTGAAAATCTATTGACAAAAGCGCTTTTATTTGATATAATAACAAGGCACTCACGGAAGGTTAGCTCAGTTGGGAGAGCATCTGCCTTACAAGCAGAGGGTCACAGGTTCGAGCCCTGTACTTTCCACCATTTTTTAAAAATTATGGCTGCACGGCTTGGTAGCTCAGTTGGTTAGAGCGCTAGCCTGTCACGCTAGAGGTCGTGGGTTCGAGCCCCATCCGAGTCGCCATAAGGAAAAAAGGCTTTCGCTCGAAAAGAGCCGGAGCAAAAACAAATAGTCACTACGCGGATTTAGCTCATTTGGTAGAGCGCCACCTTGCCAAGGTGGAGGTGGCGGGTTCGAGCCCCGTAATCCGCTCCAAAAAAAGTCGTATCAAATTGATACGACTTTTTTTATCCAAACCGCAGGTTTGGCATATCATTGAATGTATAACTCGCCTACGGCGAGACATACATTCGTATATCATCTCGCGTCTGGCGAGTATATCATCATGGCAACGCCGTGCATAACCTTTCCTGCGGTTTGATGATATACTCGTCCGAAAGCGAGATATGCTCCTTTTCGGACGAATGATATGCAAAACTTCGTTTTGATTATATACAACGGCGAG
>JAZSIJ010000158.1:0-2931 GCA_045533755.1 Eubacteriales bacterium
TGGTTGTCTTCCTAAGACCGCTTGGCCTCCGACTTCGAGATTTTTGCCCCGGCAGTGCTGTATCACGTGGGCAAATTGATCGAGGACGAGGGCTACGAGGCGTTCGTTTACCGTAATACCGGTGCGCGCGGCTGTGTATCGGATATGGACGGCTCTGCCGGAAACACGCTCTCCCCCGAGGAGCAGATTGAGGTTACAAACAACGCAAAGGTTGCTACCAACCACCACAGAAACGTTCAGTTCACGAGAGCGACGCGCGAGGGCGGCACTCCCCCCGATATTCAGTTCCAGTTCCGTATCGCAGCGGTTGCCTGCGGTCTTGGCGAAATCGGCTGGTCGAAGATGCTCCTTACCCCCGAGTTCGGACCTCTGCAGAGAGTTGCGTTCATATTCACCGACGCAGAGCTTGAGTACGACGAGATGTACAGCGGCGAGCCTCTTTGCCGTAAGTGCGGCGCCTGCGTGCGCGAGTGTCCCGGCGGCTGTATCCCCGCAATTAACTCGGGCAAGACCATACATATCGAAATCGACGGTAAGGTCTGCGAGTGGGGTGATATAGATATGTGGCGTTGCTACGCCTTCTATACTCACGGCGGCAGATACTACAACCCCTTCGTTCCGAAGAGCGTGTTCGACGAGAACAAGAACGGCGACCTCGACCTTCTTGAAGGTAAGCAGCCCATCGCAAACGAAAAAGAGATTATGAAGGTCTACAACGCTCTTGCCAAGTACTTCCCCAGCTGGGTCGGCTATAACATGGCTAAATGCGGCGGTTGTATCCGTGCCTGCGTTTCTATGCTCGAGAAAAAGGGCGGCTGTATGGAAGACAGATTCAAGGCTCCTCTTCGTACGAAGAAGGCTTGGAAGCTTGACAGATAAGGAGGAAGAATATGTTAACCGCTGAAATTATTAAAGCAAAAGCAAAGGAGCTCGGCGCTACCGTTTGCGGCATCGGTAAGATTTACGACGAGCCCGATATACAGAGAGACCCTCTTATGATTCTTCCCGAGGCAAAGTGCATCATCGGCTTTGGCTTTGCAGTTCCGAGAGCCCTATATCACACGATGGAGATAGGCAGTCAGTTCTACACCTACGTCAACGAGGGCGTTAAGTACATAGACGAGGAGCTTGCCGAGATATTCCTTCTCAAGATAGGCGCTGTTATCGAGAACGAGGGCTATGACGCCTGCCTTCAGAGAACCGTTCCCGGTATGAAGGCAAAGGGTGACAAAACCACCAACCCCGAGGTTTTCGATACCTTTGAGCTTATGTCCGACCCCGTTGAGCCCGGCAAGCCCGCGCCCGACGTTATGATTGACTTTGGAAAGGCGGCAGTTGCCTGCGGAATAGGTGAGCCCGGTCTTAACGGCAAAATTATCGCAAAGGGTCACGGCCCCTATATGAGATACGCCTTTATCATCACCGACGCACCCCTCGAGTGCGACGAGCCTCTTGACGAGGTTCTCTGCGACAAGTGCGGCGAGTGCATTAAGGCTTGCCCCGGCGGCGCCGTTTCCGAGGACGGTCTTGACACCTGGCAGTGCGCTGTATATTACAGAGGCGCTCACAAGTCAAACCCCTTTATGACCGACGACTTCCTTAAGGACAATCCCAACCGCGAGGCAATCCTTAACGGCGAGTACCGCTTTGACGCGGTATCGGCAAGAGCCATCTATCCCGAGATTCAGTTCCTTCCGAAAACTCACTGGGGCTACGCTCCCTGCCTCTGTGGCAAAAAGTGCGACATAGCCTGCTATAAGCACCTGAAGTCGATAGGCAAAATCTAAGGAGGACGAGCGATGAAAGAAAGAATTATTGAAATAGCAAAAGAAAACTGGGCTGACGCAGTTGGCTTCGCTCCTGCTTCGAGATTCGATAAGGACGACCCCATCTTCAAGATTATGCCCGAAACCAAGACGGTTATCTGTCTTGTGTTCAGACTTCTCCGCGGCTCGTTCAAAGGCGTTGAGGAGGGTACGACCTACTATCAGTACACCACAATGTCGGTCGAGAATATGGAAGAGACCATTATGCCTATGGCGCAGATAAAGGTTGCAAACTTTATCGAGGAGGCAGGCTTCCTTGCTCTTCCCCAGCGCCGTCACCAGAACATTATGGCAGAGGAAAACGACACCAATCCCGAGGTTGCTTACGACTCGATTTTCAGAGGCAGAACCGCCGAGAATCAGATGAACTTCGTTGATTCGGCAGTTAAGTGCGGTGTCGGCGAAAAGGGCTTCCACGGCGCGCTTCCCACCGACGACTACGGTCCTATGGTGAGATACTGCTTCATTCTCACAGATGCCGAGATAGAGCCCGACGAGGTTATGACTCCTCACCTTTGCGACGGTTGTAAGGAGTGTGTAAAGGGCTGTCCCGGTCACGCAATCGACGAGCTTACGGGAAAAATCGACAACTGGCAGTGTGCGGTTTACTATAACGGTGCTAACGGTCTTTATAACCCCTTCATGAACCCCGATGCATTCCCCACGCTTGAGAACAGACTTGAGATAATCGCAGGCGAGGCTAAGGTCACCCCCGAAACCGCAAGAACGATACTCGACAACATCTTCTTCTATCCGCCGGCAAAGCATTCCTACAACTGCTCCATCTGCGGAAGAGCCTGTGACCGTGATTGCTACGTTCACCTTGAAACCAAGGGCGTCTTAAAGAAGAGCTTCAAGGAGCCCTTCAGAAAGCGCGAAAAGTGGCACTTCGAGCTGTCCGACTTCGACGTAATAGACAAAAAGTAAACTAAAGTTTACATAGCGGCTGTCTTTCACAAGACAACCGCTTTTACGTTGCAGAGCACGGGTTGACAACAACGTTATCCTTTGATATAATTATTATGAATAGATTGCGTATGCAATTTTCATAAAAGAGGGGGAGAACATAAAATGCATGTTGATGATTTGATTTTTTCTATGCGGT
>JAZSIJ010000153.1:0-7748 GCA_045533755.1 Eubacteriales bacterium
CAACAAGATTTCCGCTGTCGTCTGCCACCCGGAGAATTCTGCCTTGATCGTCATATTCTCTGTACTCGTTCTCGAACAGACCCGTGATTTTCGAAGTCGGATCGTAGCCATGTCGTTCTGTGAGCCAAGGAGTTGAATCCAGTGGTTGTCTTCCTAAGACCGCTTGGCCTCCGACTTAGCCATATTCAACAAGATTTCCGCTGTCGTCTGCCACCCGGAGAATTCTGCCTTGATCGTCATATTCTCTGTACTCGTTCTCGAACAGACCCGTGATTTTCGATATCTGTCCGTTCTCGTACTCGTAGAGCTTGCGGTCATTATGAGCGTCGGTGACCGCTATTCTGTCGAAGTATACCTCGCTATAATTTGTTTGGTAGGAATATTCACAGACTATATCTATCTTCCTGACTACGTCGTAGAAGATGGGGTTGCCCGAGCTGTCAAGCTCGTTCTCTCTGTAGGTATTGAGGCTTCCGCTGATAAACTGCCAATCTGTGCAGTCGGGATTAAAATTGAAGTAGTGCGAGACTACTACATCATTCTTATTCGCTCCCTGATAGTAATACACGTCTGCGCGCAGGGCGAATTTCGATTTTTGATTTGCTACCACCTCATCATTACCCTTTGCAAAGCCGGAAACAATATAAGTCCTGGCAGAATTAGACATCGGATTTGAGGTAGCGAAGAAGTCAATATAATCCTCCGGTGCTGTATAGAAGGTTTGCTTAATATATTTCTCTGTGCTAATATAGGTCTGGACTATAACAGAGGTTTTGAACGGAGCCGTCTGGGTAGTTGCTCTATAAGCTAATGACTTTTCGTTCCAAGCAGTATATATAGTTACGTCAGTGGGGTCAACGGTTTCGGACGTTCTGTAAGTGTCTACGAAGTCGCCCATATCAACGTAGTTATATGCGCCGCCGCCCGCACCGTGCTCAAGTCTTACCTTGGAAATATGCACGTAAGGCGTTGAGGTGAAGGTCGCTCCGCTTCTTCGCGAAGCCGAAATTTGCACCTTCCTGACACCTGCCCCACTCATGCTGAAGGTCTTGGAAACGGTGTACCATCTCACCGCCTCGTCGGCTTCATCAAGATTGACACGAGTGTCTTGACTTGACGGGGTGACCTCCATTATTATATCCTTCGTGTTACTCGACTGTACGTCAAAGGATATGGTATATTCCCCGCCGTATGGCAGATACACGTATTGATAAATGTAGTAGGTGTCCGAGGTAGAAAGCGGAATAGTTACCGCCTCGTCTACGGACGCGCGGCCTACCGTTATATTCGAATGAGAGGTTTCCCAATAAAGCGGCGAGTAAGTGTCCGAATAGTCAAGAAAATCTCCGTTCAAAATATAGTTCGTAGACGCACCGCTTATGTTGACGGTTTCAGTCAGCTTGTTTTTCGTGCCGTCGCCGACCTCTGAGCCTCCGTCACTATATACACCCGAGGAAGCTCCGTAAATCGTTCCTCTGTTATAGCTCATAGAATAGCTGTTCGTAACTCTGAAGAAGCTATCGTATGAGTAGTGATTGATGATATTATCCGCTGTCGTGGTATACCTTGCGTCGCCGCCGGGGGTCATAGCCTCTGTATATCCCTCGCCGTAGGTGAAGCCTATCTTTATGCCCGTATCAGTGCCGCCCTTTTCGTAAACAGACGAAACCTTACCGTCTGTCCACTCATAGCTTACGGTATAATCGGCAAGTCCGTTCTTCGCAGAGAGGAGATAGCCGTTTTCGTCGTACTCGTAGTACATAATGGCGTCTGTGACAACGTCGGACGCACTGCCCGAGGTATAGTAGCTCGACCAAGAGGGGCTATCGTCTGTCCCGTGCGCGTAGATGACCTGTCGGAGATATTTTGTCGCGGTGGTAGAAATCTCTCCGTTGTATGTATCTGAATAGCGTAGAATTACGGATTTGCCCGAGGTTGTGCTCGAAATGCGACAAAGATAACCGGCATTATAGTAGAGCGCCAGAGTTGTTGTGGTACTACCGCTTTTAGGCTTTAAATTAATTGCAGTTACCTGATTGTACGTATTGTAGACGAGTGTTACCGAGTTGCCGGACTTATCTGTTATTTGTGACAGACGGAAAGCAACCGAGGAGCCGCTTATTGCCGCGAATCTTCTCACGGTCTTGTTAAGGGCTGTGATTGTTGGGTTCGTGCTGGTTGACGCATCCAGCGTTAGCAGAAGCCCCGAATCGTCGCGGTAGATATTCGCCGTTTCTGTAGGATAGAAGAAATGCTCTGTGCCGTCAGCGTCTGCCCAGATATAGTAATATTTCAGAGCTCCGCTTGAGTAGTAGCTTTCTTTCAAGAGCGTTTCGGCAAAATTAAGCTTGAAGCCGTCGGCAATATACGCATCCGTTTCGGGAGTATTAACGTTTGCAGACGTATAGCTCTTATTGGCGAGCGCCGAGTTATACACAAGCGTGGGAGTCACGGGCATAAGGTAATCTGTACTCGTGAGCGTTCCTACCGAGAAGGTAAGGTCGCCGGTTGCATAGTTAACGTAGCCGGTGCCTGCCGCGCCGCCGCTCTGCGTCGAGTAGGAGTAATAGTCCTCAACACCGAAAGTGTTGACGTAGGTTATAATAAAGGACGGACGTTTAGAAGCAACCGAATTATTTGCCGAGGCAAATACAGTCGGGGAGTCGTAATAAACCGGTTTAAGCGCTATGCCGTTATTGGCAGTGCCGTTATACCATGCTCTGACAGCCTTGGTTACGTTAAAGGAAAACTGACCGGTGCCGTTTATTCCATAGTCGCCGTTATCGTTGCTTCTCGTACTGCAATGGTCAAGCAGCTCGCCAAAAACAACGTTCGCGACGTCGTAAGAGGTCACGCTCCAGCTGTTTTCAATGATATAAGCACCAATTTGAGAGCCGATTCCGGAGGTTCTGGTGAGGACAAGATGCGCCTCGGCAACGTGCGCTCCGATTGGCAACGTAGGAATCGAAACGAGCTTAAGCAGGGCTATTTGATTTTCGGATACAGTAAGTGTTGCCGCAGAACCGTTGCTTGAAGCCGTGCCTATCGTTCCGTAGGTGTCCTGCACATACGAGCCTGTAACAATCGCAGGGTCAAGCGTAACGGGGTATACTCTGTCGGGGGAATTCATCCACTCGGCAGACACCGATGCGGTGAGGTTATATTTTCCGTTACCGTTATCCGTGAGGGTGTATTCCGCGGCATCGGCAGGTGCTGTGACCTCTGCCGAATCAAATACGACGGGCGCCGGGATAGTGTATTTTTGCTCACCGTTTTTGGTGATAGCTATATCTCCGTTCGAAAGAAGCTCAGCCTCAAGTCCGTTCAAGGAGAGCGTGAAGGTGTAGGAGTAAGAGCCGCTCTGTTCCTTTATGATTATATTCTCCTTGATGCTCAGGGAATCAAGGACGTACTCTATATCTACGCCGTCAAGAATATCGTTATATCTTATGCTCGAGGAGAGCCCTTCGAGGTTCATAAGCTTACCGAGCTTTGTGGTTTCGGTCTCTTCGGTGTTGGTTGCAACACCCGCGACCTTTTTATTCGCGCCGACAAGGCTGAGAGTTATCTTCGCGCTTCCGTCGTGAAGTGTGAAAAGATTGCCGTTGCCGGTGGTTTTCTTCACGAACTTCACACGTGCGTCAGAGGTTACGAGCTCAGAGCCCGATTCGGAGAGCGAGTTGTCTATATCCTGCCACTCGCCATTATCGTTAAGATAATGCACGGGAAGCGAATACTGCGCGGCTATGTAACTGCCGTCCTCGAGGCGAAAGTGTTTGACACTTTCCTCTCTTCGTTCTTCGACCTCGTAGGCATCTTTGTAATAGATATATGGGGTTTGTGCTTCGTTGCTCCCGGAATTTTCCGTTTCTTCCGAGAGCGCACTATTTGTAGAGGCTACAGTTGAGGATTGGCTGATTCCTTCGGCTACCGCCGAAATCGGCAAAAGATAAAAAACAATAAGAATCGCCAAAATCATAGAAATAATTCTCGGTGTCAATCTAGCGCCTTTTTTCATAGTTTTCTCCTTCCTTATTATATCACACTTTTGTTTCGTTTTGACCTGCTTTTGAAAAAATCTGCGTTTTGCACAAATTAGCGTTATTTGTTTTGTTGAAAGTGCTGCATTGGCGTAACCTCTCTTTCTGCTTCTTTATTAATAATACCGAATTTATGCGTTATTTTCTTCAACTTTGTTGCGATTTTAAAAAGAAAAAGGGCGAGCCGTGATAAAAGGCCCACCCTAGCAAAATATTTTTTTAATCAGCCCTTGTTGCTGCTCATTCCCTTGCGGGTGAGAGAAATTCTCTTCTTCTGAAGGTCAACCGCCTTGATACGCACCTCGATAACGTCTCCCGTAGCGTAAAGCTCGGAGGGGTGCTTTATGAAGCGGTCTGACATCTCGGAAATGTGAAGAAGTCCGTCCTGATGTACGCCGATGTCAACGAAGCAACCGAAATCAACCACGTTTCTGACAGTACCCGTGAGCTGCATATCCGGCTTCAAGTCGCTCATTTCGAGAACGTCGGTTGAGAGGATAGGCGCGGGAGCGTCGTCACGGATATCTCTTCCCGGCTTTTCGAGTTCGGAGATTATATCCTCGAGGGTAGGCTCGCCGCAACCGAGCTCACGCGCAAGCTTTGCCGTGCCGTACTGGTTTGCCTTGAACCTGAGCAGCGCCATATTGCCCGAGCGAACATCGTCGGGAGTAAAGCCGAAGCGCTTGAGAAGGTCGTCGGCTATCGCGTAGGACTCGGGGTGAACGCCCGTAGAGTCAAAGACCTCCTTACCTCCGGGAATACGTAGGAAGCCTGCGCACTGTGTGTAAGCCTTCTCGCCAATCTTCGGCACTTTAAGGATTTGAGCACGGGTTTTGAACTCGCCGTTCTCTTCTCTGTACTTAACGATGTTCTTTGCAGCCGTTAGGTTGATACCCGAAACGTAGGAAAGAAGCGAGTAAGACGCGGTATTGACATCAACTCCGACGCCGTTAACGCAGTCCTCGACAACGCCGCCAAGCGCCTCGGTAAGCCTTGCCTGCTTCATATCATGCTGATACTGTCCGACGCCTATTGCCTTGGGCTCTATCTTTACGAGCTCGGCAAGCGGGTCCTGAAGACGTCTTGCGATGGAAACCGCGCTTCTCTGCATTACGTCAAACTCGGGGAACTCCTCTGCGGCGAGCTTCGACGCCGAATATACCGACGCGCCCGACTCCGAAACGATGGTGTACTTAACGCCCTTCGGGCATGCGGGGTCGCGGAGCACATGCTCTGCGATAAACTTCTCCGACTCGCGCGATGCAGTACCGTTACCGATGGAGATAACGTCAACGCCGTGCTTATTGATAAGGCGGAGAACCGTAGCCTTCGAGCGCTCGACGTCCTCACGGGGCTTTACGGGATAGATTACGGCGGTGTCAAGCACCTTACCCGTCTTGTCAACCACCGCGAGCTTACAGCCGTGAGCGTAGCCGGGGTCGTAGCCGAGAACTGTCTTACCCTTGAGGGGTGAGCCCAGAAGCAGATTTCGAAGGTTCTCTGCAAAGACCTTGAGCGCGCCCTCGCAGGCGTCGTCAAAGAGAGTTGTTCTTATCTCACGCTCGATAGCGGGGAAAAGAAGACGCTCGTATGCATCGGTAATTGTCGCCATAAGATAAGGAAGAGCCGGCGACTGCTTATTCGTGATAACGCGAGAGGTTATCTGCGCTATTCCGTCCTCTGCGGGAAGCGTAACGGCAACCTTCAAGAACTCCTCCTTCTCGCCTCTGTTGATAGCGAGAACTCTGTGTCCCTTGAGCTTCTTTATCGGCTCGGAGAATTCATAGTAATTCTCATAAACAGAGCTTTCCTCGGTAGTGCCCTTCGTGGTGAGCGATCCGTAGCCCATCGTGAACTCACGGAGAAGCTTTCTGATTTCTGCATTATTCGATATATCCTCGGCAATAATATCCGATGCACCGGCAAGCGCCGCCGCAGCGTCGGGAACAGCCTTGTCCTTCTCGTCGGATACCACTATAAACTCCTCGGCGTAGACCTCAATTGCGGGGTCGTAGGCGTCCCTCTGCTCGAGTATATAGTTCGCAAGAGGCTCAAGACCCTTGTCACGCGCAACCGAGGCTCTCGTCTTTCTTTTCGGTCTGAACGGAAGATATATGTCCTCAAGCTCGACGAGCGTTTTCGCATTGTTAAGCGCGAAGGTTATCTCGGGAGTGAGCTTCTCCTGCGCCTCAATGAGAGAGGAAATCTCTGCTCTTCTTTCCTCCATCTTACGAAGGTACTGAAGTCTGTCAAACAGCTCTCGGAGCGTAGTGTCGTCAAGACCGCCCGTTACCTCCTTACGATATCTTGAAATAAAGGGGATAGTGTTGCCCTCGTCGATAAGCTCGACGGTTTTCTCGACGTTCTCCTCCTTTATACTGAATTCTGTGGCAAGTGTCTTTAAGATGTCCATTGGTTTCTCCTGAATTGCTTGAAATTTATTGCTTATTGGGATTTGTGAGTCCGATTAGGTGCTTTTCCTCTTCTGCGGTAAGGCTGCGCCATTCGCCGCGCGAAAGTGCTCTGTCAAGAGGAATGCCCGCGAAGCTTATTCGCTCGAGGTAGGTAACGTGACTGCCCGAGGCTGCTATCATTCGCTTTATCTGATGATATTTTCCCTCGGTAAGCTCTATAATTCCGCCAAGCCTGTCGGAGTCGCAAACGAGGCGTGCAGGCTTGCACTCGTAGCCGTCGGCAAGAGTTATGCACTCGGCAAAGCGCTCCTCAGTACCCTCGGGCAGAGGCAGGTCGCACCGAAAGCGGTATTCCTTTGTCACGTGACGCTTCGGCGAGAGTAAGTCGTGTGCTGTCACACCGTCGTTGGTGAGTATCATCATACCAACGGTATCTCGGTCAAGTCTGCCGACGGGGAAAAGCTCCATTTTCCGAAGCTCGTCCGAGAGAAGCTCGGTAACGACGGGAAGGCGCGAGTCCTCGGTAGCACTGACGTAGCCCTCGGGCTTGTTCAGCATAACGTAGGTAAACCTGCGGTACTCTATTCTCCTGCCGAGATAAAACACCTCGGCACGCTCGGGGTCTATATGGCGCGAAAGGTCGCGACAGACCTCACCATTGACGGTGACACCTCCCGACCTCGCTACTTTTGCAGCCTCCTTGCGCGAGACCGTGCCAGACTCGGATATGAATTTATCAATACGCATAGTCACACCTCACTCCCAAATATTTTACCACACTTTTACTTATTTGTAAAGAGGTTTTTGACTTTTTCACAGAATGAAGCTTCCTCAGAAAAACACAAAAAAGTGACAAAATAGCCGATTATGTCGCACTTTGTAGATTTTTTAACTTTTTACTCGTACAAAATCGTGTTATAATTAACATTTTTTTCCTTAATTATGTACAATATATATGTGAGAAAGGAGTTTGCGATATGAGAAGATTTACTAACCGTCTCAGGGATCTCCGACAGGATAAGGATCTTACTCAAGCTGCGGTAGCCAAAATTTTCTATCTTCAGGTAACACAGTACAGAAGATATGAGAATGGAGAGAGCGACCTTCCGCTTGAATGGGCAAAGAAATTTGCACGCTTCTATAACGTAAGCGTGGATTACATCGCTATGCTCATTGACCATCCGGAAAAACTCGAGAGATAACTTTGAGGGCAGCTTGACGCTGCAAGTTTTGCGAAAGGCAAACCGACGCCGTATAGGAGCGCCGGTTTTTCTTTTTTGTCAAGTTAAAGACG
>JAZSIJ010000143.1:0-7191 GCA_045533755.1 Eubacteriales bacterium
CTACGTCGGCAGAAGAATGCTTACCGTCTATACCGATGACGAGGAATTCCCGATGGTATTCTTCGTGTTTGACGATATATTTGCGAACAGCAGGAGCTTCGAGAAGCGTTTCCTGCTTCAGATAACCTCGCCGGACGCTCCCACCATCAAGGGAAATACCGTGGTTACCGAGAACGGTGACGGACGACTCGTTCTTACCTGTCTTTCCAGCAACGTCAGCATCAACGCCGTTGGCGGCAGAGCCTATAAGAGCAACGGAAGCTACGATAACGCCAAATCCCAAAATTACCTGGTAAACGGAGTTCAGCTTCACCCCCTCGATAACGGCAAGGACGATGACGGACATTGGGGCAGAGTTGAAATAGTTTCCAAGCAAAAAGTGGCGGAATCGACCTTTATGAACGTGCTTTACGTTACCGACAAGGGCAACGACGAGTCGGTTGAGGTAAGAAAGGTTAGCAACGCCGTCGGCGTCGAGGGTGCTATATGGAATAAGAGCATCGTTGCCGTCTTCGCAACCGACAGAACCAGCGCAGAGAGCGAGCTTTCCTTCTCGGTATCGGGTGACGGTGATATTGACTACTACG
Organism: Eubacteriales bacterium; assembly: GCA_045533755.1. Classification (GTDB taxonomy): domain Bacteria; phylum Bacillota; class Clostridia; order Oscillospirales; family CAG-272; genus UBA1740. The sequence goes on from JAZSIJ010000143.1 coordinate 588, forward strand.
TTTCCGGTGTTTCGGCAGGCGAGTGGCGTGTTACCGTTGGCGGCGTATCCTACGGTACGGCAACCGCAACCGCGGAGGGCGGTCTTCTCACCTTCACAGCTCCCGGCGGTAAGGTTGTAATCACTCCCGCAAAGCAAAAAACATTCATATGCGTTTAAAATCTTGACATTTTAATTTGAATGCTTTATATTTACAATAGCAAACCAATTTTCAAAGAAGGTAAATTAGAATGAAAACGAGCTTAAAATTAATCCTTTTGGTTATTTCTGCTCTTCTCTGCTTCTCGCTTCTTACGGCGTGCGATGGCGGTGGAGATGACGACTGGAATCCCACAGGCAAGGAGGTTACACTTATTGCCAAGGGCGACTCTGCTAAATACCTGTGTATTTACGCCTCAGGGGATGATTTAGCGAAGACCAACGCACTTCTTTTCAAGTCCGAGCTGAACTCGAACGGTCTTAAGTGCGTAGCGACTGTCTTCGGTCACACGGCGGAAAGCAGTGATTTTGAGATTCTCTTCGGTAAAACCGACAGAAGAGCCTCCGAGATAGCTGCCGAGCTGTTTGAGAGTCGGGTCGCCGAAAACAAGGACGCCTATCATTGGGTGTTCTACTACAGAGAAGGCAAGCTCGCTATAATTGCAAACAACGATATTGCATACCAATTTGCAATCCGGGACTTCTTTGAGAAGTACGTTACGAGCTCGGGCATAGTCTTTAAGGACACGCTCAAGGAGCACGTTATGATGAGCGCCGAGGAATACGACGAGTATCTCTTCGAGCAGGAAAGAATTGCCGCCGAGACGAAGAAAAATGAGCACGAGGTATACCTTGACGAGCTTGTTTCACTCCTTGACGCTCAGCGCTCCGAGCTCAACACAATTGAGGGAACTTGGAATAAGTATGCCGACCCCAATCCTAACACCAACCCTACCCTCTATCTTTTCAAGGATTACACGGAGGATATGGTTGCCGCCGCCAGCATAAAATGGGGCTCTCCCGATAAATATCCTATCAACGAGCATCCCCGTCTTCTTCTCACCGAGGATACTCTTCCTCAGATACAGAGAATGCTCAGAGAGGATAATCTCACAAACCAGCAATTCAAGGCCTTGGTTGACGAAATTATTCCCGACAACTGCGTTCTTCCCGAAGCTACCGACCAAGGAACGAGCGCGGTTCACGACGGAACATATTTCCACAACTACAGCGAAAAATATCTCTCCATTATTCAGGCGAAGGCTCTTGCATACGCTCTCTATGGCGACGAGTATTACGGCTATCAGGCGATACTCTATATGAAGAATTACCTCATGTCGCTTGACATCAAGTCGATTCCCTCAGACCAGTGTCGCCAATACGGCTACGTTATGCGTACCGCTGCCCACGTTTACGACTGGTGCTACGACCTTCTCAATGAAATCGACAAAATTCAGTTTATTGCAGGTGTCGAAAACTGTCTGTGTCAGGGTGAAAATGCAAAATCAGAGAAAATGGAGGTCGGATTCCCTCCCTCAAAGCAGAGCGCTGTAGAGGGTCACGCTAACGAGTATCAGATACTCCGTGACTATCTCTCCTTTGCCGTTGCAATATACGATGAGAACAGCTCCTGGTACGAGTACGTCGCAGGAAGAATATACAACCAATATCTGCCGGTGCGTAATTATTATTATTCCTTAGCGGGAGTAGCTCATCAGGGTACCGGCTACGCCTTCGGAAGACACCAGGGAGACCTCTACTCGGCTTGGGTTTTGAAGGTTGCTACCGGCGAGAACCCCTACGACAGCTCGATGGCTACCGCCGCGCAGGGTCTTTACAGCTACGAATTTGCTCCCGGTCTCATATTCAATGACGGCGACAAAACGGGTGACTATATTGAGATGGCCGACTACTATTACATAGCCTATCTCAACGCCTATGTCTTCGAGGACCCCGATATGCTCGCTATGGGTGATTATCTCTTGGACGCCTACGGCAGAGCCTGCGGATACGCTTACAACGGTTTGAACACTGTCGCCTACGTCGCTCTTCGCGGTCTTTGCAAGCTTGAGGCGAGCGAGGACAGATACGCGAATATGGACCTCATCCATTACAACGGCACGCCCCTCGGTCAGTATATTGTCCGTGAGGCTTGGGACGACGAGTCCTCTGCGGCGGTCTTTATGAGAATCAAGGAGCTCTCCTCCGGCGACCACGAGCACTGGGATAGCGGTACGTTTGAGATATACTACAAGGGTATGCTCACGAGCGACGGCGGCGCTTACGACAATAACGGTCACAATCACACGAAGTATTATCACGACGCCACTATATCTCACAACGGACTTATAATCTACAACTCTTCACTTGCAACCGAAGACAGCGGATACTACTCCGGTGGACAGAGACGCCTTCCCACCCCCGGCGACGATCTGCAGGCATGGCTTAACAACTCGCGGATGATTACGGGTTCGGTAACCGGCAGACAGCACGGGTACGCTGATGCGGCAGAAACGCAGCCTCTTTACGCTTACATTGCCGGTGACATTACCAAGGCTTACCACTCACAGTCGGTTGACTACGTCGGCAGAAGAATGCTCACCGTCTATACAGGTGACGAGGAATTCCCGATGGTATTCTTCGTGTTTGACGATATATCCGCAAAGAGCAAGAGCTTCCAGAAGCGCTTCCTGCTTCAGATAACCTCTCCGGACGCTCCCACGATTGAAGGCAATAGGGTAATCACCGAGAACGGCGACGGACGTCTTGTCCTTGCCTGCCTCTCCAAAAACGTCAGTATCAATCCCGTTGGCGGCAGAGCCTACAAGAGCGACGGAAGCTACGACTGCGCCAATTCGAGAAACTACCTCGTCAACGGAAGACAGCTTGTAACTAAGAACGGTGTTGACGACGGACACTGGGGCAGAGTTGAAATAGTTTCTACCCGCTCGAACAAGGACGCAACCTTCATGAACGTGCTTTACGTTACCGACAGAGGCAACGACGAAAGCGTTGAGGTCAGAGCGCTGACGGCTGCAAACGGTGTTGAGGGCGCGGTGTTTGGCAAGAAGATTGCCGCCGTATTCGCAACCGCGAGAGATAGCGCTGCCGATGCTGTTTCCTTCACCGTATCGGGCGACGGAGAGATGAGCTACTACGTTTCCGGCCTTGCGGCAGGCGAGTGGCATGTTACCGTTGACGGCAAGGACTGCGGAACCTACACAGTTTCTGAGTTCACAAAGGCTACCTACGATAAGGAAACCTACCTAGCTACCTCGAAGGACTCCGAGGGCGGACTTCTCACCTTTACAGCGCCCGGCGGTAAGGTTGTAATTACTCCGGTGGATTTGAACAAATAATAGGCAAATTTCATAGGGCGGCTTAGCAATTGAGCCGCCCTGTTTTTGTTGCTGACCTATGCACCTTTCCCTCAAAAAACACGCTACGAAAAAGCAAGCGAGCAATGGTTAGTCTGCATTCCTTTTCGGTTGTACATAATCAACAAAAACAATCACGCAAATTATTTGAAAAAAGTCAAGTTTTATATTGCTTTTTTTCGTTTTATTAGTTATAATAGATTATAATGGATTAAGAATATGCTTTTGGAGGAAAACTCTATGCGAAAACAGTTTAACACACTCGATTTTGGACCTATTATTCCTATGGGTCCGTCAGATTACGGTAAAGCTCCAGCCTTTCCAAGACCGGGTGAGCACCCCCGTCTTATGTTCACAAAGGATATGATACCTAATATCCAAAAAGCTCTTGAGGATTCAAGACTTGCAAAGGCAAAAAAGTCAATTCTCGAAAAGAGTGCTATGGAATGTGACGGAATTCTTCCAACTCCGTATTATCACGAAACCGGTAACAAGGGCTTACATAACTACAACCGCGTCATGCTTGAAATTATACAGGCAAAGGCGTTTGTTTATGCAATCTACGGTGACAAGGAAATCGGATATCAGGCAATAGATGCCATACAAAGCTATCTTCTTACGATAAATATTCGCTTCATATATCAAGACCAGTGCCGCGCCTTCGGTAATATTGCCTACGTAGTCGCTTGCGTTTACGATTGGTGCTACGACCTCCTCACCGACGATGAAAAGCGCAGCTTGAGAGCAGGAACTATTAACTACACCGTCGCAGGCGACAGCGGTCTTCTCCAGAACGACGATCCCTTGTTCCATAATTATACCAAGGTTATGAGAAAAATGGAGATAGGCTATCCTCCGAAGCTCGGAAGCAGCTTTATGGGTCACGGTGCAGAGGCGCAGATGACCAAGCACTATATGGCAGGTGCTATCGCATTCTACGATGAGGACGATGATTGGTGGGAGTACGTTGCAGCGCGTTACTTTAACGGCTTTATACCCGAAAGAAACGCTTTGTTTGAGTGCAAGGGCTTAACGCAAGGTATTCACTACGGTAACGTCAGACAGGCGGCAGATATGTGGGGAGCGTTCACGCACAAGGTTCTTTTCGGAAAGAATCCTCACAACGATACAATGCTTGAGGTAACGAAGTCTGCGTGGTATATGGAGCTTCCCAACGAGTATTTCTGGAGTGACGGAGATAATCCTCCAAAGGATATGAGAGATATATCGTCCGGAGCGCTCTCGCTCAACTCGCTTATTATGGCGGCTATTTACAAGGACAGAACCCTTCTCTCTCAGCGCCTTTGGAAAGCACCTAATATCATCGGAGACGACGCTTCTCCCGAGGAAATCATCTATGCTGCAGAGGTCTTGGATATCTTGCCTCTTGAAAATCGTCACGAAGGCTACCCTCCTATCTGTCACACCCCCCTATATCTGAACAGGATGGTTGCAAGACGCGAGTGGGATACACCCGACTCTCCTGCGGTATATATGAAGATAGGAGATCTTTCTACCGGTAATCACGAGCACTCCGATGCAGGTACGTTCCAGATATTCTATAAGGACTTCCTCACGCGCGATTCGGGAATTTACGACTGGTGCGGTTGCCTTTACTCTGCCGTTACCGTTGCACATAATGGCGTTACCGTCTTCAATCCTGAAAAGGCAGGAACGATGGACGGTCTGTATTCAGGTAGCCAGCGTTTTCTTTACAACGCGCAGGATCTCGACGACTGGCACTCCGGACCGTATCATATAGGCGATAGCGAGGGCGCATCCTACGCCATAAAGAACGGAAAGGGCGACTACGCTTACATCGCCGGAAACATCGCTCCTGCATACGACGAGGACGTTGAGTATCTTTCGAGAAGAATGCTCTCGATTTTCACAGAGTCTAAGGAATTCCCCTTGATTTTTGCCTGCTTTGACCGAATTACTGCCGCAAGCGGCGACTTTAAAAAATCGGTTCTTCTCCACGCAGACCACGAGCCGAAAATAGACGAAAACCGCGTAACGCTCACTAACGGCGAAGGAAAGCTCGTAGCAACCTATCTCTCCGAGGGCAAGCTCGATATAGCTTCTTTGGGTGGAGAAAACAGGAATCGCATAATAGACGGAAAACAGGTTCCTGTAAACCCCTTCAGAAGCGAAGGCTGGCATATGCTTTGGGGCAGAGTCGAGGTTTCCCCCGAGCTGGGCAACAAAACCGATGACGTTCTCTCGGTTATGTTCGTCACCGATAGAGAAAATGAGAATACGCTTGAGGTAAAGCAGATTTCCACTGACGGAATTCTCGGAGCTACGGTTATGAATAACGTACTTATCTTCATCAAGAATCTTCCCTCTCCCGACAATGCTTACAAAGTTTCCGTCGACGGCGAGGGCGAGATGACCTATTACGTTTCGGGGCTCTCGGCGGGCAAATGGACAGCCGAGGTCAGAGGCAGAGTCATAGAGCTTAACGTTTCCGAGAAAGAGCGCTTTGCTCGCTTCACCGCACCGAGCGGCAATGTAGTCCTCAAAAGATTATAACATATTGGGAGAAAAAACATGAGAAAAACATTCAACACCCTTGATTTCGGTCCTATAATTCCTATGGGACCATCGGAGTACGGTAAAGCTCCGGCATTTCCAAGACCCGGCGAGCATCCCCGTGTCGTTTTCACGAAGGATATGATTCCGGGCATCAAGGCGGCGCTCGAAAACCCGAGGCTTGAAAAGGCCAAAAAAACTCTTTTTGAAAGGGCGTCTACCGAATACGAGGGCACTCTTCCCATTCCCTACTACCACAAGAGTGGAGCATACAAGGGCATAAACAACTATGATGCCGACGGCCTTGAGATAATAAGGGCAAAGGCCTTTATGTACGCGCTCTACGGTGACAAGGAACTCGCATACCAAGCCATAGATGCTATTCAGAATTATCTTCTCACTATCAATATTCGTTTTATTTTCTGTGACCAATGCCGTGCCTTCGGTAATATAATGTACTCGGTAGCCTGCGTTTACGACTGGTGCTACGATTTACTGACCGACGACGAAAAGCACCGCTTAAGAGCAGGAACTATCAACTATGCCGTGGCAGGTGACAGCGGTCTTCTCCAGAACGACGACCCGTTATTCCATAACTACACGGTTACGAGAAAGATGGAGGTCGGATACCCTCCCAACCTGCAGAGCAGCTTTATGGGACACGGCGCGGAAAGGCAGACTGCGCAGCACTATATGGCAGGCGCTATCGCCTTC
>JAZSIJ010000017.1:0-10474 GCA_045533755.1 Eubacteriales bacterium
TATAGACAGAAAGGGAATTCTTGCCCTGCCGCATGACCGACACCGCGTGCCGAGCAAAACAAAATAACCGAAGGCTCGGATATCAATAGACTTTTACCGCATAGGCAGGGGACGCCCCTACTATGCGGTTTTTGCTTGTTATATTAAAGAGAGGAGAACAGACCAATGGGTTGAAGTTTAATTGATTTCATAGTATGTATTAAATTCATTCGGGGAGAGCACTTATGCAAAAAATAAAATTTACAGCTATCGTATTGATTTTCATTATGCTTTTCAGCACCCTCACAGGCTGCTCGGTCAAGAAATACAACGCTGTTTTATACGAGCGAGCAAACGATTGGGTGGACGAGGACTTTTATTTTGATCAAGAAAACAGGGTAAGAGCGTATTACCATATATACAGAGACGTATACGAGTTCGATAAATATGCGCCGCGATCCAGGACGTTCATAATAACAAGTCCGGAAGAATTTGACGAAATACTTCCCGAATGTCCACATACGGTCGATTTTGACAAAGAAATTGTAATATTGTATATTTTTGCTGATAAAACATATGGCAAGAATTTCGAGTTAAGACGGATGAAATTAAGGGATAATGTTTTGACTGTAAAAATAGGCTTTGACGGTCCGGATCCCGATAAATTTTACGGTTCAAGAGCTACTCCTAGTTTTATGCTGATCAAAATGGATAGGGTAGAGATAGACGAAGTGAAAATTGAAATAAGGGAAAATTAAGAAAAGGAGATAGAAATGAAAAAGAAAAACGTGTTGAAATTTGTAGGTTTAATATTGGTTTTAGTGATAGCATTCTCTTCATTTAGCACTTTGGGCTCAACGGTTGCTTTGGCGGCGGAAGAAAACGACTTATCTCTTCTAGAAGAAGCAAAGTCAAACAAAGGAACTTTTGATTTATTCGAGGGAGAATCGCTGCAATCGGCTTTTGATGGTAAGACTCTCCGTAGCTACGAATACATCTACAATCTTGATGATTCGGCGGATTATATCTATGTTGAGTTTGAAGAAGGCGGATATGTAGTTTTCTCAAGTGAAACAATGGAAATGATGGAGTATTCTTTACAGGGAACCTTGCCATATTCAAGCTCTAATGCTAAGAAATATTACGCAGGCCCCACGAATTATTTACAAAAAACTGATTCAAAATTTGTAAATATGCGTACCAACGAGGAACTCGAAATAACCGCTGCTGAGGCTGTTGAGTTTTCTAAACAAGTAAGAAATGAAATCAAGGCTCAAACATCTTACAGAAGCAACTTGAGTGCTGGAAACGGCAATATTGCGGATAAGATAAATGAGAGTTTGCACCTAGCCGAGAACGAAGGAAACAACACAGCAAGAGGTTCTGTGCCCAAATATGATAATGGCAATCTTATAGAACTAACGGTTGGAACAGGGACCTTAATAGCTAACTATGGCTATTTTGCCGCAAATCCTACAATAGGTAGAAACTATGATAAAGAAGTTTATGGAAACGGAAATACAGAAACCTGCGGCGCAGTAGCGGCTCAAATATTATTAGGGTACAACAATTATTATAATGACAGAAGGATAATTGACGATAAGTATCTTAACGGTTATGACGACGCAACTAATACTGTAAAATATTTCAACAAAAATCCTAATCATTGTACTGACCCCAGAACTATGAACAGTGATACAACGGGCACAAGAAGTGAGTCGACGGGAACTAACAGTTTTTATTGTAGAGTAATAGACGCGATAATGGAGCCCAATACTGACGGTGCATCTATTGAAGAAATATACAATGGAATAAAAGAAGTTTTGAGTGATAATATTATTTCAACAAGTTATTCGATTGACTATGATATAAAAGGGTGGTTCTTTGGTTATTACCCGATTGACTCAACTCCGATAAAGGACGAAATAGATGCCGGGCGTCCTATAATGATAGGTATAAGTAAGCATTTAACTACGGAAAACCATATGGTTGTTGGCTATGGATATACTAGTTATACGTATCCCAACGGTGGTGGCACCTATGATGGATATATAGTACACGCCGGTTGGCAAGGTGATACATGTGTATGGATAAATTCTGCTTGGTGCAACAGTTATATATCTTTGAAAATGAATCATATTCATAGTTATGCTGAGGTGGGAAATATTTTAGGAACGATAATCCCTGAATATAAGTGTAGCATTTGCGGACATAGGACAGACGCCGGAATAAGCTTTGAACCGATGACTCGTTATGCTGAAAGAGTTGCATATTTACCTCAAAACGGATACACGTACAAAGATTTTTATGTTACTTTCAAAATCTCGGGCACTAAACTCTTCCAAACATTTGGTCCCGGAGATGCAAAAATGTATTTGTTTGACGGAGAATATAACCAACTAAAATATGACGATGATTCTGGAAAAAACCTGAATTCCTTGTTCCAGTATAACGTAGAGGCAAATAAACCATACATTTTAAGGGTTCAATTCTATTCCGCTTCAACAACAGGGAGTATAAAGGTAGGAATTACACCGGCAGACGGTACATTCAATACATTCGAAAATATATATAATGCTAACTTTACCCCGTTTACCTTGTCCTTTATTGCATATATAAATACAACGCATATTATGTCTTTTTCCCCACCTGAGACAGGTACATATACGATTGAAGTAGTATCCGGGGGAGATACATCAATGGATACTTATGTATACGTGATAGACACTTATACAACGAGCGTTTGTCTGTATGATGACGATAGCGGTGAAGATTTAGAAGCATTGATTACAGCGAATCTTTTGGCAGATAGAACTTATATCGTGATAGCATCGCCTTATGACATCCACGCTACAACTGGAAGTATGATATTATTCATAGAAAAAGTTCCTTAAGGATTGCTAATATTCTTTAACAAACAGGTGTCCCGAGCTTTGTGCTTGGGGCACCCTTGTGACACCATTCATTTCATTTATACTTATTCTGAGTTTAATTCTCTTGCTTATAAAGCTCGTCCATAACCGCTCTGAGTCTTTTTGAATTTACCTTTAATACCCGTCTGTCGTAGGATAAAAGACCGTTGGTCTCGTCCTCGACGTCGGAGAGCTGTGTGTAGACGAATGCCGAAGCACCTCTTTTGGCGAGAGGAATAACCTCGTTTTCGTAGAGTGCGACCAGCGCGTCCTCGAACGCCTCTCTGTTATCGAATGAACGGTAGCCGTAGTTTGCCTCGCTGAAAAGATGTCCTTCGCATCTGTAGGAGTAGCCTCCGAACTCGCTTATAACAAGCGGTCTGCCGTCGGGGTTTTTCGGATTTAACGGCTTAAAGTATATATGCCGAGAGTCAACGTCGGACTTTTTGCGCCTGAACCAGCCTGACGTCGTATCTATTATCCTCGTCGGGTCGGCAGCCTTCAAAAGCGAGTACATCTCGTCGGCAGAGAACTGTCCCCAGCCCTCGTTGAAAACGGTGTAATAGAGAACCGACGGACAGTTATAAAGAAGCTCGGTCTCCTCTGTCATACACTTGACGAACATCTCTCTTGAATGCCTGTCACGGTGGAGATTTTTGTCGGGTAGCCTTTGCAGACCCACAGTCGGCAGAGCCGTGTCGCGCAGAAAGGAATAATCACCGTTGTTGACTATATCCTGAAATACGGCTATGCCAAGAGTGTCGCAAAGATAATAGAATATCTGCGGCTCAATTTTGATGTGCTTGCGGAGCATATTGAAGCCGCAGGATTTTGCCGCTTTAATATCGTCAGCATAGCCTTCACTCGTGGCGGGCAGAAAAATTCCGTCGGGGAAGTAGCCCTGGTCGAGAAGTCCGTTAAAAATATACGGTTTGCCGTTGAGAGTAAGCCTCGATATGTCATCTCCATCGGCTATCCCTATTTCGCGCAGAGCAAAATAGCTTTCAATTTTGTCGGTCTCGGTTTCAAGCGTGAAGCGATATATATAAGGGTCTTCAGGCGACCAAGGACGAGGACTGATTGGCAATACAACTACGGAGTCGTGTGTAAACTCTATTTTTTCACCGTAGGACAACGTTAGAAATTTTCTTTCTGCCTCTGTTTTTACCTCGATTTTTGCACTTTCTGCTGTCGTCGTTATCTTTATTGCTTCTATTGGACAGATAGGGGTGCTCTCAAGCCACACCGTCTGCCAAATACCCGAAACGGGCGTGTACCACATTCCGCCTCTGTCGCGTCTTTGCTTTCCGTAGGGGTATTTCTTGTCAAGGTCGTCGATAGCTTTAATTAAAAGGTCATTGCTTCCATCGGAGAGAAGGTCGGTTATGTCCACCGAGTGCGGAGTGTATCCGCCCTCTTTCTTAGATGCAAATTTGCCGTTTACATAAACTTCGGAAATCTGGTCGCAGGCGTCGACGTGGAGAATAACCCTGTCCTTCCTAAATCCATCGGGAAGCGTAAAGGTGCGCCTGTAATACATACGCTCGCCCTTTTTTATCTCGCGTTTTATCCCCGACAGAGACGACTCGGGTGGAAAGGGTACGAGTATTCTATCGGGAAAAATCTCGGGAATTTCCTCATTCTCCGTCACCGCAAACTCCCACTCGCCGTTTAGGTTGACATATGAGTCGCGCACAAATTGCGGACGGGGATAGTCCTGCCAGGGACACGAGAGGTCGGATTCTTCTGTATATTTTGTTGTCAGCTCGTATATCTTCGGTTTTTTCATTTTCACCTCAAGCCGTAATGATTTGAGAAATCATATTCATCATCGTTATTATTGCCGAGAGAGCGAGGAAGAGAAGTGTGCCTGCATTGAGAAGTGTGGCCTCTGTAAGTCCTCCGGCATCGAGAGGTAGCGGGCATTCGCGCGACAGCCGGAATTTCTTCCTTGAAAATCCGATGATGAGTATCACAAAGCCTGCAATTGCCATACCGTACACCAATGCGTCATAGGATAGTATGGCGCAAATGGCATCGTATAGCTGAAAGATCACGTCATACGGCATTTCGCCGGTTGCGTAGGCCTCGTTTTCGAGAATTTCGAGAAGCGTGTCGGCTTTCTCTTGAACAAAGAGCGCAACGATAGAGCCAAGCAAATTCATAACCATATGAATTAAAACTGGCACCTTTATATCTCCGCACTTCAGATATACGTATCCAAGCAAAAAACCAAGAAGCGTTGCGTAGAAGAGCTGATAGATGTTCTGATGGAAGATACCGAATGCCACCGAGGATACTATTATCGCAAAAAGCTCTCCGTGGACTGAAAGTCGGTCTATCACAAGCTTACGGAAGATAAGCTCCTCCACGATAGGACCGATAACGACTACTATCAGAGCGAGAAGCCAAATTGGCGCGTCGGATATCAGATCTGCCGTGCCGTTGGATATGGGCTGACCTATTATCCCCTCTACAATTGCCATCAGAGCTATACCAACGTAGTTTCCGGCTATCATAAGAGCCTCCCCCGCGAAGAGCGCGGTCATAAGCTCGCCTGCTTCAAGCTTTTTCTTTTCGGGACGGTGCACCCGCATTTTTCTCACTATTAGGTAGAAGACGGGAAACGCCAGAAGATACATTGCTCCGGAGGAAAGCAGAATATTGAAAATAGCATTATCTGCAAGCTCCAAAAAAAGATGCGGTGAGATAATGGCAAGTGCAATAGCTGCTATGTTTACGACAGCAAAGCTGATTATCTGAAATACGAAGAGCGCGATAAAAATGCGTAATATTCCGCCCCGTGCCTCTTTAATCCAAAGCTTACGTAAAGCCGCACTGTCCATATATGCGTGATTTTCCATAATGCCTCCCATGAAGTTATTTCAATACTATTTTAGCATTTCGTAAGCGCAAATACAACCCCCCGGAAGAAAACTCTTAATATTTAGGTAAAATACCCTAAAAAACGACAAAATTTTCTACATATATTTCTTTGTCAATTTTGTTTATCGTATTGAAAATAAAAGAAAAATGTGATACAATGGTTATATTAGTTTTTGACGCTCGGAGGGGAATATGTTTAAGTGTGGATTTGATAACGACCAATATCTTAAGCTGCAGTCGCAGAAAATCAAGGAAAGAATATCTCTCTTCGGAGAGAAGCTCTATCTTGAGTTCGGCGGTAAGCTTTTTGACGACTTCCACGCATCCCGCGTGCTTCCGGGCTTTGCCCCGGACAGCAAAATCAAAATGCTGATAGAGCTGAAGGACGAGGCCGAGATTATTATATCAATAAATTCAGCTGACATAGAGAAGAATAAGGTCAGAGGAGACCTTGGCATTACCTATGACCTTGACGTTCTGCGCCTCATCGATGCGTTCCGCGGCTACGGGCTCTACGTAGGCTCGGTCGTTATGACACAGTACAAGCCCAATTCCGCAGCAGATGCCTTTATGCAGAAGCTCGAAAAGCTCGGCATTAAGGTGTATAAGCATTACGGCATCGACGGATACCCTCACAACGTTCCCCTGATTCTTTCGGAGGACGGCTTTGGCAAGAACGAGTATGCCGAAACCTCGCGCTCGATAGTAGTTGTTACGGCGCCCGGCCCCGGCTCGGGCAAGATGGCTACCTGCCTCTCGCAGATATATCACGAGAGTAAGATGGGTAAAAAGTCGGGCTATGCCAAGTTCGAAACCTTCCCGATATGGAATCTCTCGCTCAACCACCCCGTCAACCTCGCCTATGAGGCGGCGACGGCAGACCTTGCCGACGTCAATATGATAGACCCATTCCACCTTGAAGCATACGGACAGACCACGGTTAATTATAACCGCGACGTTGAGGTATTTCCCGTCCTTCGCGCTATGCTGAAGGGAATACTTGGCGAGTGTCCCTATAAGTCCCCGACTGATATGGGTGTTAACATGGCAGGCTTCTGTGTCTACGATGATGAGGCTGTATGCAACGCCGCCCGTCAGGAAATAATAAGAAGGTATTACAGCGCCCTCTGTAATCTCAGAAAGGGTGGCGGAAACGAGGTTGAGGTCAGCAAGATAGAGCTGCTCCTTCAGCAGATTTCCTGCGAGGTGAAAAGCGAGCGAAGATGCGTTCCCGCCGCGCTTGAAAGGGCAGAAATGACAGGCGCTCCCGCCGTTGCCATAGAGCTTAACGACGGCAGAATAGTGACGGGTAAGACCTCGGCTCTTCTCGGAGCTTCGAGCGCCGCGCTTCTGAACGCCCTGAAGGCGATAGCAGGTATTCCAAAGGAAACCGATATCATCTCTCCCGAAATTATAGCGCCGATTCAGGTGCTCAAGACGAAGAACCTCGGAGGTCATAACCCCAGACTGCATACCGACGAGGTGCTTATAGCTCTCGCGGTTTCTGCCGCAAACAATAAGGACGCGGCTGAGGCAATGAAGGCGCTTCCAAGCCTTCGTTACGCCGAGGTACATTCTACCGTCATACTCTCGGAGGTTGATACGAACACCTTCAAGAAGCTCGGCGTTAACCTTTCCTGTGAGCCGCAATACCAAACGAAAAAACTCTACCACAGATAATTTTTCAGGGCTGCTAAATTGCAGCCCTGATTTGTAAGGAGGCACGATGCCCTTTTTGATTTCACTTGGAGCGCTTTTCACCCTGCTTCTTTTGGTAGTGCTTGTGCGTACTCTTCGCTTCACACCGCCAAATAGAGAGCCCCGCTCCGTAGAAAAAATAACGATAGATACTGACCGCGCGACAGAGGAGCTATCCGCGCTCATAAAATGCCGCACGGTGTCAAATAAGTTCCCCGAGCTTGAGGACGAGAGGGAATTTCTCCGCCTAACGCGCCTGCTCTCAAAGCTTTTTCCCGTAGTCCACAAAGCTATGAGCCTTGAGATGCCGTCAAACCGTTCGCTCCTTTACAGATGGCGCGGTGAGCGCGACGGCGCGCCCACCGTCATTATGGCGCATTACGACGTAGTGGCGGCAGACGAGGCTTCTTGGACGAGGCCTGCGTTCGAGGGAATAGTGGATAACGGCTTTCTTTACGGGCGTGGCGCACTTGATACCAAGCTCACGCTTTCAACCGCGCTCCACGCGGCAGAAAGGCTCATATCCGAGGGGTTCGTTCCGAAGCACGACGTATATTTCGCCTTCGGAGGCGACGAGGAAATAAGCGGAAAGGGTGCAGCCACCATAGTAGACCTGTTTGAGAAGCGCGGTATTTATCCTGCGCTCGTTCTAGACGAGGGCGGCGCTGTAGTCAAAGGCATCTTCCCGGGAGTAAAGAAATCCGCCGCCTTGATAGGTATTGCCGAGAAGGGAATGGCAGATATTACCTATACTGCAAAAAGCTCGGGAGGACATGCTTCAACGCCCGAAGGGCACACCCCCGTGACAAGACTTGCGAGAGCCGCAACCCGTGTCATATCGCACCCATTCCCCTTCAGACTGACAGAGCCGACGCGTCTTATGCTTGACAGAGTGACAAGGCACTCAACCTTTGGTTACAGAATGATATTCGGAAACCTCTGGCTCTTTGCGCCTATTTTAAATCTCATTACCAGAAAGGGCGGTGAGCTCGGTGCAATAGTGAGAACGACGGTAGCCTTTACCGAGATGCACGGTGCGTACGGTATGAACGTGATTCCCCCCGAGGCAAGTCTTGTATCCAACCAGAGAATACTCCCCGGCGAGACTCCCGGGAGCGTCCTTGAGCATATCGAAAAGGTTGTCAATGATAGCGGCGTTGAGGTGAAGATAGTAAGCGCCCAGCCACCCTCGAGGGTATCTCGAGTAGATTGCTCTGAGTATAAAAAAGTCAAAGAAACGGCAGAAGAAGTGTGGCAGAATGCCGTGGTCGCGCCTTATCTTATGCTCGCTTGCTCCGACTCTCGCCATTGGGGGCGGCTATCTGACAGAGTGTATCGGTTTTCACCGATGGAGTTTGTCAGCGATGAGCGCGCAAGCATACACGGAAATGACGAGCGCGTCAGCATCGCCTCAATAGAGAAAGCTGTTGAGTTTTTCTACCGCTTTATTAAAAAAATATAATTAAAGCTCTCTGTGAAAATGCAGAGAGCTTATTTGCTGACTTTGCTTGTTTTAGGTTAAAACACACCGATAAGCTTTAGTACAAAGGTAAAGAGAAACATAGTGATTCCCGATACAGCCGTCGACCAAACGGCTATCTGTCCCGCAAGCTCATAGTCGCCGCCCATTTCCTGTGCCATAGGAACGCTTGAAACGGCAACCGGTGTTGCAAGAAGTGACAGAAAGGCGGCAAAGCGCGCCGCATCATAGTCGAAGAGAAGATATGTGAGAAAGAGCGTGAGTGTGGGAACAACTAAGTTGCGCGCCGTAACCGAGAAGATAAGCTCACGCCTCATTTTACCGATAGACGAGAATTTAAACTGCGCTCCGAGTGCCACAAGCGCAAGCGGAGTAGCAACAGCCGCGAGGCTTTCGAGCGTCTTGAAAATCGGGGTAACCTCGGTAAGCCGCCATTCGACGCCATAGTGGACGAGGATAGCGCGTACGCCAAGCACTACAAAGCCGAGCGCTATGCTCTCGATAAGAGGATTCTTGATTATACCGAGCAGAATCTTCTTGATGCTCACATGCGCGCCATTTTCATTCCCACCAGAGAAAATAGAGAGCGAAATAACGGCGAGAATGTTGAAAACGGGGATTGCGATAGCCGATAGAACCGCCGCCATTGCAGCTCCTGCGGCGCCGCAAATTGAGGTAGCGAGGGGAAGTCCAATCAGAGCGTTGTTCGAGCGAAATATCGCCTGCAAAACGACACCTCTTCTGGAACTATCACGCGTAATGAGCATAACGAGAGGAATAGCCAGAAGGAACGTGGCAAATATCAACGCCGCTCCATAACCCGCATATCCAAAATCAAAGCCCGCGAGTGACTCTATCTTATAAACGCTCAGAAAGAGATTGCAGGGAAGAAAAACCCTGAAAACGAGCTTGTTCAGCACCTGCGCCACGCCTTCTTTAATTAAACCGAAGCGCACAAGCATATATCCGATAATCGCCATAATTATCAATGGTGATACAACGTTAACAGCAAAAATAAATGAATCCATAAAAAACCTCGTAGCGACGCGCTCAAAACGATAACCGGCGCAAAAAAACTTACCCCAATAGTTTACACCTAAATCAATTGTTTGTCAAGTATAAGAAAAATTCTATTGACAAAATTCGACTCGTGTGATAGAATAAATTTGCCAAACAAACTAAATATTGCAGATTAAGTGGGTGTACTATCTTTTTTTGTGGGATAGTTCTATCTTTTCGCGCGAAAAATGCATTTTTCACGGGATAATTATACTTTCTTCTGTGTATACTTTCAGTAAGAATTTGATAAAATGCAAGTTCTAATGCTGGAAGTATATATTGTATACTCATTTTCTGCATAGTTTGTTTGGCGACAACAGGAGCTTGTGTTTTTGTGCGGCAACTTCGGTTGTCGCACTTTTTATATTTTTAAGGAGAAATGGATATGAAACAAATTGGCCTTCGGAAAAACAACCGTTCACTTCTTTCGTCCAAAGAGGCGAGAAAATTTTACAGTGTA
>JAZSIJ010000156.1:0-3516 GCA_045533755.1 Eubacteriales bacterium
CAGAAGCCTCGTTAAAGGTTCTGCTGTTCGTAACGATGGTGATAGTTCCGCCGTTTTCGGTTTTAACGGTATAGGAATTACTTCCATCGTCTGCTGCCGCAGGTATGTAGGTCATTGTGAACAACATACTTACCACGACAAGCAGGGTAAACAATTTCTTAAACATAATTTTTCCTCCGTATTTATGTTTTTTATTTATGTTCATTTAAATATTGCATAATTAGTATTATGTGGTAATATTTGAGAGGCAAAAGACATAACTGTCCACTCCCCCATGATAGTGAATATAGTATAGCACATTTTAGGCTGCTTGTAAATATTTTTTCCGAAAAAAATTGATTAGTATTTACAATTTCGTGATATTTTCGGGTAAAATACATAATTCGACGCTCGATTTTTGTGCAACGACTACAAAAAAACAATTTAAATTCTCTTTCCTCAATCCGTTTTTTTCTTTGCTTGCGGTGATTTTTTGGGAAAGAATTACAGAGCCTTTCTTGTTTTTTATCAGTGATAAAAGGACTATTACCCTTGAAATTAATGGAACATAAGTTAAATATAACCACATAATACTAATTATGTGGTTATATTTATAATGTAGCGTTTTTGGCGCTTTTGCCTTGAAAATTCTGAGAAAACTCCGGTTTTTTCGGAGAAGAAAAGGTTATATTTTTTCTGCTGAATTCAGTGTATTCTATTCATCGTTTTTCAAAGTGTTTTCCTAGCAGATTTGGCTTTTTTGGAAAACAACATAATTAGTATTACGCTGTGTTTTTTGACAAAAATTTACTACTTCGACAAAAGACCGAGCTTTTGCAGTTGTTTTCGACAGGAATCGGCACTTTCCATTGTGTAAATTCTCGTCGTATTCACGCTTGAATGTCCGAGCAGGTCGGCAAGACGTACTATATCCTTCTCTGCCGTATAATAGGTTCTGGCAAACAGATGCCGCAGATTATGCGGGAACGCCTTTCTCTCAGAGACGCCTGCCCTTCGGCAGAGGCGCTTCATATCGCTCCATATATTCGAGCGGTCAAGCTGCGCTCCGCTTTTGCTGACGAATACCGAACCTCGTCGGATTCCCCGTTCCTCGCAATATTCGGTGAGCATTTCACAGAGCTCTCGCGGCAAAAACGCAAACCGTAGCTTTCCCTTGTTGTTTATCTCGGCTCTGCCGCACCTCACCGCATCGGTGGTTATGAATTTCAGCTCCGAGACGCGTATCCCCGTCGAGCATATCGTCTGCAACAGCAGAAACAGCCGACGGTTACCGCTCTCCGACGCGGCGGTGAGCAATTTTTCATATTCGCGCTTGGTAAGCTCGCGCTCCTTTGGCGCAAATATCTGTCTTTGTATTTTCACCGTCTTTACCTTCAGCTCGTACCACTCCGCGTAGTCGAAAAAGCTGTTTAGCGAGGAAAGGTACGAATTTGTGCTCGAAGGCGCGTATTTTTCAAGCAAAAACGCCTTATAATTTAACACGTCCCCCTTGGTAACCGAGCGCTGAGCTTTTCCCGCTTGGTCCTCGAGCCAATCCGAAAAGTGCGAAATATCGCGTATATATCGCTCTACCGTCGCCCTCGCTTTTTCCTCGTTTTCAAGATAGCTTCTGAATTTTTCGACGTACTCTTTCGTTAATTTTCTCATTCTTTTTCTCCTTTTTCTGCCGCATTTCCTGCGGACTTCAAAATTATTTTACCACAAATAAGGCAAAAAAATCGCGCCGCAGAGCTTATCCGCGAACGCGATTTTTCATTTTATTAAATACGTGGGTTGCTTTTTCTTAAAGGCTTTTGAGCGTTTCCATCACGTAGCCACCGAAGTCCGCACAGGTAGCACCGCCCGGTCTGCCGGTGATAACGAGCTTCTTTTCCTCAAAGGAGCATATATCGAGGGCGCGCTCAAGCTTATCGGCTCTGTCGTAAGATTCGTTGTGATAGAGGAGCATTACGCAGGCGCGAAGCATTGAGGAGGGGTCTGCATACTCTGCTCTGCCCTCGTTTACCATTCTCGGCGCTGAGCCGTGGATAGCCTCAAACATTGCGTACTTTTTACCGATGTTAGCACAGCCTGCCGTGCCTACGCCGCCCTGGAACTCTGCCGCCTCGTCGGAGATGATGTCACCGTAGAGGTTGGGGAGAAGAAGCACCTGAAAATCGCGGCGGCGCTTCTGGTCGACGAGCTTTGCCGTCATTATGTCTGCGTACCACTCGTCCGTGGTTATCTCGGGATAGAGGTCAGCGACCTTATGGCAGTCCTCTAGGAAATTACCGTCGGTGGTCTTGATTATATTAGCCTTGGTTACGAGAGAAACTCTGGTTCTTCCGTTCTTTCTCGCGTAGTCGTATGCGAGGCGGGCAATTCTGTCAGAGCCCTGCTTCGTGGTTACGGTAAAGTCAACGGCGAGATCCTCTGTGACGTTGAAGCCCGACGAGCCTACTGCGTAGCCGCCCTCGGTGTTCTCGCGGAAGATAGTCCAATTGATGCCCTCCTCGGGTACCTTGACCGGACGAATGTTGGCGAAGAGGTCGAGCGCCTTACGCATAGCGACGTTTGCCGACTCTATGTTGGGCATTCCCGAGCCCTTTTGGGGTGTCGTGGTCGGGCCCTTGAGAATTACGTCGCAGCTCTTGAGTGCCGCCATAACGTCGTCGGGGATAGCCTTCATATTCGCTATTCTGTTTTCGAGCGTCAATCCGTCGATGGTTATAAACTTAACCTTGCCCGACTTAACGAGGTCGGCGAGGATAAATTCAAGAACTCTTGCCGCCTCCTTGGTGATGATAGGGCCTATGCCGTCGCCGCCGCAGACGCCGATTTTGATGGTGTCGATTGCCGCGGAGTCGGTGAAGTCGACCTGTGCCTTCATATCCTCTACTCTTTTGAGCTGTCCCTCGAGAATTTTTCTGAATTTCTCGCAGGCGAGGTCGAGATTTTCCTTGTAATCCGCCATTTTTGTAAACCTTTCTTTGCTTTTTCGGTAATTTTGTAAATATATATTTACATTATGCGTTATTTTTGGTATAGTTGAGAAGTCCGCCTGCGGCGAGAATTTTTCTCTGTCTTTCGGTAAGGTTAAGGAGAAGCGTTGCCCGGCTTCCGTTCGTCTTATCGACGAGGTTAACCTCGCCCTTTGAAGATATAGCATCGGCAAATCCGACGATAGAAAGCTCGTCACCCTCGGCGAATTTGTCGTAGTCGGTCTCGTTTGCAAGAGTCATAGGAACGATACCGAAGTTAATGAGGTTTGCAACGTGGATACGCGCAAAGCTCTTTGCGATAACCGCCTTTACTCCTAGATAGAGAGGGACGAGTGCTGCGTGCTCACGCGACGAGCCCTGTCCGTAGTTTGAGCCGCCGAGAATTACTCCGCCTCCCTTTGACTTCGCGCGCTCAGGGAAATCCTTATCGCATACCGTGAAGCAGAACTCCGAGAGCTTCGGCACGTTGGAGCGGAACGGCAGTATCTTCGCGCCCGCAGGCATAATGTGGTCAGTGGTGATGTTGTCGCCGACC
>JAZSIJ010000028.1:0-10920 GCA_045533755.1 Eubacteriales bacterium
CGTCGGTTTGTTGGAGATAGCTGAAAATTGAGGTCGGGAGTATCATCACCTGCGGCGAGGTGTCGCATATCACGAGAATACTTCCTTCCATAAGCTGTGCTGCGGCGGTATCGGGGCGCTCTGTCGTGCGGATTTTCGGAAAGGGATTCCACCAGCCCTTTTTGATAAGGCTCTCGGCAAGGCTCTGGAAGCCGAGCGTCAGGCTTTTCGGCTTCGCCTCGGCAAGCTTTCGTCTTGTCGCGGATATGAGCTTCTCGTCGGCTATTCCCGACATATAGCATATAACGATATCGGTTTTCGATGCACCGCCGAGTCTGGTGTGCTCCATTGTCAGTCTCTCGTCGCGGATTCTTCTGCGTATGAGGGCGGTATTCATAACCAGCGTTTCAACAAAGCCGTCGTGTGCGCCCTGCATTACCTTATCGCTCGAGGGCTCTGAGGTATCTCTTGCGGGATAGGTTCTCGCATCAATTAGAATTGCCTCGCTGCCAAAGCTTTCGGCAAGCACCGCCGTCTGCCCCGACAGGACGGCTACTATTATCTCGTCTATATCCGAGGAGCGCTCGACCTCGACGTAGGGCAGCCTTCTCTCCACGTCCTCGGCGTTGAAGCCCTCCTTTAAATTAAGGAGAAACTGCATCACGCGTTGCATCTCGCCGTCCTTTGTGAAGCCGTCGATATAGAAAAAGCACATATCTCTCTTGAGGACGGTCAGATGCCTCTCTATAATGTCAAAGCTCTCACCCGCGCGCAGTCCCTCGCGCAGAGCTCTCGTGTTTTCGCTGTAAAGCGTACCTAATCTTCGCATACTACCTCCATTTTTTCATATTATTTACGACGAATGGAAATTTTATGCTGTTTTGTCATAAGCTTGTCTATTTGTTCATAGGATTAAACAAAAAATGACGCAGAGCGCCCGGCTCCGCGTCACATTGAATATAAAACTGTTAAATATTAAAGCTCTTCCTTGATTTGCTGAAGGCAGTCAGCACAAATTCTCTTGCCCTTAAAATCGGAAATGCCAATGTTACCTCCGCAAAACGTGCAGGAGGACTGATATTTGGTAAGAATGATTCTATCATCTTCAACGAATATCTCAACGGGGTCGTTGCTTGAGATATACATCTTTTTTCTCATTTCCTTGGGAATAACGATTCTGCCAAGCTCGTCAACGTTTCTTACTATTCCTGTCGCCTTCATCTAATCGTCCTCTTTATTTTAGATTTAAAAAGATAAATATCAATAATATTTTAACACAATTTAGTCTTCTTGTCAAGAACTTACAGAAAAACTTGCGTAGAAAACTAAATAAAAAAATTGAAATTTTTTGTTAAATATGTTTAAAAATAATACAAATTCGAGAAATACGCAGAGAAAAATATGAAAAAATGTCAAAATACACAGAGATAATGCGAAGGGTGTCAGAGCACTTTCCCGCCCCATTGCAAAGAGAGCTTAAGGCTCTCGCGTCGGAAGGACGGCTGTCTGAAATAAGATTAAGACGCATTGGGCGCTCGTCGGCGGTTTGCTTTGGCAGGAGCTTGCCGCTCTCCTTTTCGGCGGGGGAGAGCATAGATAGCATTTTTATGAGCGTGTGCCGAGGAACTCCCTACGCCTACCGTGATAGCATTTTGAAGGGCTTTGTTCCTCTTTCCCTTGGCGTTAGGGTAGGCATTGCGGGGCGCGCTCGCTACGAGGGAGGTGTGCTCGTGGGAGTTACGGATATTTCCTCGCTGGTTTTCAGGCTTCCCGCTGAAAAATGCGATTTTGCCGAGGAGATATTTGAAATTTGGCGTCGCTCGCCCGGCGGGCTTCTTATATTTTCGGCGCCCGGAGGAGGAAAAACGACGGCGCTTCGCTCGCTCGCCGTGTCGATTGGTACAGGCAAAGAGGCAAAGCGGGTAGTAGTGGTTGACGAGAGGGAGGAGCTGTATACGGACGAGCTTCTCGGAGCAGAGATAGACCTGCTCTCCGGATACAAGCGCGCCTACGGAGTATCACTTGCAACGCGCACGCTGAGCCCGGAGGTGATAATAACCGACGAGATAGCGCCGGAGGATGCCGACGCGCTCCTGAAATGCGCAAACTCGGGAGTTCCGATAATTGCATCGGCTCATGCATCAAGCATCGAGGAGCTTATGCGCCGCGCTGATATAGAGCGACTCGCTCTGGGCGGAGTATTCCGAAGCTTCGCCTACGTTACCAGGGGACAGGGGCGATATATATGCAAGGAGGCGTTTTTAGGAAAATGAGTAGATACCTCGGCATATTTGGGGCAATAGCGGTAACTCTTGCCTGTCTCCTTCTATCGAATGCCTACTCTGCTTATATACGGCAGAGAGCGTCGGAATATACCGCATATCTTGGCTTTCTTCTGCTTATGCGGCGGGAGATTTCCTCGTCGCTTTGTACCGCGGGAGAGCTTGGCCGTCGCTCCTCTGATTCGGTGCTCGAGAATCTCGGCTTTTTGCCGTCGCTGCGTGAGGGCGAGCTTCTTTTTTCGGCATTTGCCAAGACCGAGCGCGCGTCTCTTATGAGCGAGGATGACAGGGCGTCTCTCGGACGCTATTTTTCGGATTTCGGCCTTGGAACGATGAATACCGAGCTCTGCTCTCTTGACGGCTGTATAGCCTCGTTTTCGGAGCGCGAGAGGGCTGAGCGCGAGGGCGCGCCGAAGCGTGTAAAGCTTGCGGCAACTCTGCTTATGCTTTTCGCCGTGGCAATTACGGTACTCTTGATTTGACTTAAAAAAGAAAGCTTCCGGCAGATTGTTTTATCGGCACGGGGCGGGGTGGAGGTTTAAATGGAAATCGAATTTATACTTAAAGCGGCAGGCATAGGAATGATAGTTGCCGTTGTGTGTCAGGTGCTCTCGAAGTCGGGAAGGGACGAGCAGGCGACGCTGGTATCTATAACGGGAATAGTCATTTTGCTCTTGATGATAGTAGGGGAGATAGGCGAAATTATAAGCACGCTTCGGGGGATTTTCGGTCTATGATACTGAAGATAACTGCGCTCGGTCTTCTTCTTGCCTTGATGGGAATTCTCCTGCGTTCGTTCGGCTTTCGCGGCGCGGGGGCTTTCGCCGCGCTTGGAGTAGCTACGCTTGTGTCCTTCACCGCCGGGGAGCTGTCGGAGCTTTTCGGGCTTTTCGGATATTCTGAGCTCTTTTCGGAGGAGGCGATGGGCTACGTCGGTGCGATAATGAAAATAGTCGGCGCGGGATATATTTTCGGAATAGGCGCGGATATTTGCCGTGAGCTTGGCGAGGGTGGCATAGCAAACGGAGTTCTAGTGGCAGGACGTGTTGAGATTTTCGCTATAACTCTGCCTTATTTAAAGAAAATTCTTGACATTGGAGCGGAGCTTTTGAGATGAAGAAATTAGCGGTAATTTTTGCGGTTTTGCTGCTTTTCGTGCTTCCGGTGCACGCCTCGGCGAAGGGGGCGGAGGAATACATATCCGACTTTTCAAGTTTAATCCCCGAGGATATGAGCGATAAGCTCGGCGATGCCGATGCACTTACTGGCGCGGTTGGCTTTGAAGCGGTGATTTCAGAAATATTCGACGTGCTTTCAAATAACGGCGGTGCGCTTGCCGCCTTTCTTGCGATGCTTATTGGTCTTTCGCTCCTTACAGCTCTTTCGGGGACGATTGAAGGCGCTCTTTCGGGGAGTGTCAGGTCGGCGGTGTCGGCAATATCCGCGGTTGCAATATTCGGCGGTATATTTACGCTGGTAAAAACTGCATCAGAAGCTCTCGCCGAAATGACAGCGTTTTTTGAGAAGCTTATTCCGCTTTTTGCAGGTGTAACGCTTGCCGGAGGCGGCGTTAGCTCGGCAGGCGTGGGAGCTACGGGAATGAGCCTTGCGCTCGGAGTTATCGGGGGCTTTTCGGGAGAGCTTCTCGGCTCGGTGGTATCGCTTATGTTTGCTCTTGGCTTAATATCCGATCTCGGCGGTGGGGGCAGCGCAGGTCTTTTTAAATCGGCAAAGGGCTTTTTCACTTGTGGTGTGGGCATTTTGACCTTTCTTCTCGCTACAACCCTCGGACTGCAAACCGTTATAGCCTCGGCATCCGACAGTATGCTAATGAGAAGCGCAAAGTTTACGGCGTCGGGAATGATACCGATTGTTGGAGGAAGCGTTTCGGGTGCAATATCAACACTTGCCTCGGGGCTTTCCTATGCAAAGAGCTTTATCGGGGTCGGCGCCGTCGTTATCATTGGGGCTATCGCGCTCGCACCAATAATACTTATGCTTGCTTACAGAGCCGTGCTTTCCTTGTCGGTGGATTTTCTCGGATTTCTCGACACGGGTAGCGGCGTCCGTTGCTTTTCATCTATGCTTGGGGCGCTTGATTGTCTTATTGCTGTCTTCAGTATGTCAACTTTGGTTTACGTTTTCGAGATAATACTCTTTATAAAAGGTGGGGTGGCGCTGATATGAATGAGCATTTTGCTTTGGTGTTTGCCGTAGCGTTCGCGGCGGCGGTGGCATCCTTCGTTTCCTATGACGGAGGCAAAAGCACGGCTGCGAGAGGAGCGATATCAATAGTTCTTCTCCTTTCTGTGTCACAGCCTATTATGGCTTTTGCAAAGGAGCTTTCGGAGCTTCGAGCTCCGAGCTTTTCAGACTTCGGCACCGAGATGGAGGGCGAATACGAGGAGATAGCACGAGAGGCGTTTTCGGAGGGTATCGTTAAGCTGATAGCCGAGGAGTTCTCGCTCTCCGAAAAGAATATTTCGGTTAAAATCGAGGGCTTTGACTTCGAAAGCATGGCGGCAGAGAAGATATTCGTAACGCTTTACGGTGCGGCGGCTCTTCGCGACCCTGACGCTGTTGAGAAATTTGTAAACAATTACGAGCTGGGGGAGTGCTATGCAGAAATCGGCATCTGAAAATACCTTTATGAGCTTCATTAAGAAAAATAAGACGGCATTGATATTCATACTTATACTGCTTATAGGCGTTCTGCTTCTGTGTCTGCCAAGAGGTGAAGAATCAGAAAAAACTCAAAACGAGGAGGAGCGTGTGGCGCTTCTGTGCTCGGGTATAGAGGGTGTTGGCGAGTGCTCGGTGCTTCTTAATATAAAGGAAGGCGAGGTCGCCTCTGCGGCTATACTTTGCGAGGGAGCAGACTCCTCCGAGGTAGAGGCAAATATAAAAAAGCTTATAAGCTCTCTTTACGGCATTGGCTACAACAAGATAACCGTTTTAAAATTATCCGAATAATTTTGGAATATCGCGGCTTACAGATACATACCATTTATCAGTAACAAAAGCAAGGAGAATAGCATACAATGAAAAACGAAAAACTCAAAAATTTCTTTTCCTCAAAAACTGCAAGGAGTCTTGTAGTCGTCTCGGCGGTACTGCTCATAGGTCTCGCGGTCTACCTCAACTATCAGTGGTTCTACGACCCCGTTAATTCAATGGGCTACGGTGACAACAATATGGACGATAATTTCTCGGACTCCGCGACTGTTGGCGGAGATGCCGACACCGAGGAAAACTACTTCACCTCTACCGTGATTAACCGTCAGGAAGCAAGAGATGAGGCGATAGACGTCTTGAAGCTTGTCACCGAGAACAGTGAGGCAAGCGAGGAGGCAAGAGCAGAGGCGGCAGAAAGAATATCTCAGATAGCAATAGATATTCAGAACGAGGCTAACATCGAGACGCTTGTCAAGGCAAAGGGCTTTGAGGAATGCGTGGCGGTAATTTCCGAGGACGCTGTAAGCGTTATAGTCAGCGCCGAGTCGCTCCAGGCAAGCGATACCGCAAAAATTCTCTCCATAGTTTACGAGACTACCGGCATCTCTCCCTCGAAGGTAAGCATAATCAACAAATAAATCAAATCGGCGGCGGTAAAATTTTGCTTTACTGCCGCTATTTTTTTGTGAAATTCCGTTGACTAATAGCCGAATATATGCTAAAATGAATAGTAAATAAATTTTTCTTCAGGAAAGAGGTATGTTATGGAAAAGCTTAAGGTAGGTATAATCGGCGCAACCGGTATGGTTGGACAGAGATTCATCACCCTTCTTTACAATCACCCTTATTTTAAGATAGAGGCGCTTATAGCAGGTCCGCGCTCGGCAGGAAAGAAGTATGCTGAGGCAATAGACGGTAGATGGAAGCTGAAGACTCCCTGTCCCGACGAAATCATGGAAATGGAGGTTATATCCTCCGACGAGGTAGAGCGTGTCGGCTCTATGGTTGATTTCGTCTTCTGTGCCGTAAATATGACCAAGGACGAAACAAAGGCTCTCGAGGAGCGTTACGCTAAGGCAGAGATTCCCGTCGTTTCCAACAACTCGGCGAACAGATGGACTCCCGACGTTCCCATGGTTATTCCCGAGGTCAACAACGGTCACATCAAGGTTATC
The DNA here is from genome assembly GCA_045533755.1 of Eubacteriales bacterium. Taxonomy (GTDB): domain Bacteria; phylum Bacillota; class Clostridia; order Oscillospirales; family CAG-272; genus UBA1740. Next base: position 6,392 of record JAZSIJ010000028.1, read on the forward strand.
GACGACCAGAGAAAGCGCCTTGGCACTACCCGCGGATTTATTGCGGTTAAGCCCAACTGCTCGATACAGTCCTACGTCGGCGCACTCACTCCGCTTATGAAGTACGGTATCCGTGAGGTTGTTGCGACCACTTATCAGGCAATCAGCGGCGCGGGCAAGACCTTCAAGGAGTGGCCCGAAATGATAGATAACCTTATCCCCTATATCGGCGGTGAGGAGGAAAAGAGTGAAAAGGAGCCTCTTCGCGTATGGGGCGAGATAAAAAATGGCGAGATAGTTCCCGCCACCTCTCCCGTCATTACTACGCAGTGTCTCAGGGTTCCCGTTACCGACGGTCACATGGCTGCCGTGTTCGTTAAGTTCGAGAATAAGCCCTCGAAGGAGGAGATTCTCGAGGCATGGAAGAGCTACAAGGGCAGACCTCAGGAGCTCGAGCTCCCCTCTGCTCCCGCGCAGTTCATCACCTATTTCGAGGAGGATAACCGCCCTCAGACGGGTGTAGACCGTGACATCTATGGCGGAATGGGCGTTTCCTGCGGAAGACTCCGTGAGGACACCGTTTACGATTATAAATTCGTCGGTCTTTCTCACAACACCGTAAGAGGTGCTGCCGGAGGTGCTGTGCTTATCGCAGAGCTTCTTTACAGAGAAGGCTATATAACAAAGAAATAACAAAGCAAAAGCCGAGCATATCGCTATGCTCGGCTTTTCATAAAGCGCACGGCAAAGCCGTGTTAAATTCAAGTCCTAAAATGCGAGCGAAAGTAAACTAATGCTTACATTTTGGGGCTTTTATTTCGATATAAACATCTGAGTCCAATAGTAGCCGTCGGTCACAAATCCCACTCCTATGTGAGTGAAGGACGAATTGAGTATGTTGGCTCTGTGACCGGAGGAATTCATCCAGCCGTCAACGACGGCAGCAGGGGTCTTGTAGCCTTTGGCTATATTTTCTCCCGCGGATTTATAGCTTATTCCAAAGCTCTTCATCATTTGGAAGGGAGAACCATAGGTGGGGCTTGTATGCGAGAAATAATTTCTGTCACGCATATCCTGTGACTTATAGCGCGCAACACGGCATAGCTCCCAGTCCTGTGTCAAGGGTGAAAGACCGTTCTTTGAACGCTCGACGTTAACAAGCCTGACTACCTCTTTTTCGTAGGCAAGCACCGACGAGTCGACAGAGGGAATGTTGATGACGTCCCCGGGGTAGATGAGCGCGGGGTTTTTTATATGAGGATTTGCGTTTACAATCTCGCCAAGACCTACCTCGTATTTTACTGCAATTCTCCACATCGTGTCACCGCGTACTACTGTGTGGGTGCTCGCAGCCAGAGCATTGACAGGGAATATCATTATAAGCAAAGCTATGATGACGGTTAAAAAAGCCGTTTTTTTCATTTTGTTTCCTCCTTTTGCTTAAACTGTAAAATTACACCTCCTAAAATAAAATCTCGCAGTCCGATACGAAATTCGGTACTGCGAGATAATTATACCATAAACCCCAGGGCGTGTCAAATGTAAGTGCTGGAAGGGGAGGGAGGATTTGAGATTTTGTTAACAATTATTTACATTTGGTTATAGTGCCTTCCGAATTCGTTTTCCTTTATATAATTAAGAAGAGCCAGAAGTCCCTTGGAAATCCATTTGCCCTTGTGATATATGAGCTGCTTCCAGATGTCAACCTTGAAATCGACAACGTCGAGGCAGAAAAGCTTACCCTCAGCAACCTTTTTTGCCGTTACGAAATCGGGGAGAAAGGACACCCCCGCGCCGCGCTCAAGCATTGAAACAATTATGTCGGTTCTTCCCATTTCAAGTATCGGAGTTATATCAAAAGACCTTGCTGCCATGGCCTTGTCAAAGGCGCTTCGGTATCCCATTCCCCGCTCGGTAAGAATAAAGGGGTAGTCTACAATATCCTCTACACTGAGCGGTGATGCGGTTGCATATGGCGAATCTTTTCCGGTTACAAAATGCATTGTTACCGGCTCTTCCTTGGCTATTACGTACTCGCTTTCGTATATTCGGCTGTCAAGCGTGAGCATAATATCGCCCTCGTTGTGATTAAGCATAGCGAACATTGTCGCTGTGTCAGCAGAGGTAAATTTCAAAGAAATACCAGGGTTTTTTCGGTGAAAATCCATATAATTCGCCATCATCATATCCTCGCACACAGAATCGGGAGCAAGAATGTGGAGATTTGCCTCTACGGGCCGGGCAACGTTTCGGCTCTGGTTAAATTCCTCGGTCAAATTGCTTATTTTGTGCGCATATTCAAGCAGCTCACGTCCCTTTTCCGTTAACGATATGGTGTGATTGATTCGTTCAAAAAGCAGGCAACCGAGCTCCTCCTCAAGCTGCTTTATTTGAAACGATATTGTAGATTGGGAGTAGTCGAGTGCTTTTGCCGCCTTGGTAAAGCTGTTCAGCTCGGCTACCTGAACAAAGGTCATGAGATTTCTGATTTCCATAAAAGCTCCTTTTTGACTGTGTTGCAGCAGGATTGTACAATCGAAGTTTTCGATAGCATACATCTAAAACATCTACTTGACTAATGATAAAATATATTATATAATAAACCGTACGAAAAATCAATACCTTGGAGGAAAAAATGTCAGAAGTTAAATTTTACACAAGACCCGCTGTGCCGGTAGAGATGCACAAGGTTAAAATAGTTCAGAAGCTCAATCTTCTTCCCGCAAAGGCGCGACTTGAGAAGATGAAGGAGGCGGGCTTCAACACCTTCCTTCTCCACAACGGCGACATCTTTATGGATATGCTCACCGACTCGGGCGTCAACGCGATGAGTGACAATATGCAGTCGGCAATGCTCCGCGCAGACGATGCCTACGCAGGAAGCGAGACCTTTTACCGTATGCGCGACAAGCTCGAGGAGATTACCGGCATTAAAAATCTTCTCCCCACGCACCAGGGGCGCGCCTGCGAGCATATTATCGCAAAGCACCTTGTCAAGCCCGGAAGCTGCGTAATAATGAATTACCACTTCACGACCTCAAAGGCTCACGTTACCGTTCTCGGCGGTCACGTTGAGGAGCTTGTACGCGACGAGGGACTTATAACCAAGAGCAACCTTCCCTTCAAGGGTAACATTGATCTTGACAAGGTCAGAGACTGCATTGCAAAGGAGGGCGCTGAGAATATCGCATATATGCGCCTTGAGGCAGGAACTAATCTTATCGGCGGTCAGCCTATATCCTACGAGAATATGAAGGCGGCAACCGAAATTGCGAAGGAAAACGGCATTCTCACCGTCCTTGACGCATCGCTCCTTCAGGACAACCTCTACTTCATCAAGACACGCGAGGAGTCGATGAAGGATAAGTCTATAAAAGAGATAACGAGAATGATTTGCGACCTCTTCGATATCGTCTATTTCTCTGCGCGTAAGTTCGGCTTCGGCAGAGGCGGCGGAATTCTCGTCAGGGATGAGGCGCTCTTCCACGAGCTTGAGGACTACATAACCATGTTCGAGGGATTCCTTACATATGGTGGTATGTCGGTTAAGGAGATGGAGGCGCTCATCATCGGCTTTGAGGAAACGATGGATCTCGATATTATCTCGCAGGGCCCGCAGTTCATCGGCCACTGCGTAAGAGAGCTTGATAAGCTCGGTATTCCTATGGTAACACCCGGCGGCGGACTTGGCGCTCATATAGACGCGCGTCAGGTTGTCGACCATATCCCCGCCGAAGAATATCCCGCAGGCTCGCTCGTTGCGGCGCTCTATCTTTGCGGCGGTATTCGCGGCATGGAGCGCGGAACTCTCTCTGAGGAGCGCAATCCCGACGGAAGCGAGAGAATAGCCTCGGTTGAGATGGTCAGACTTGCCTTCCCGAGAAGAGTGTTCACCCTCTCGCAGACCGAGTACGTCATAGACAGAGTTAAGTGGCTCTACGACCATAGACACCTCATCGGTGGACTCAGATTCGTCCACGAGCCGAAAACTCTCCGCTTCTTCACCGGTAGGCTTGAGCCTGTGTCCGATTGGCCCGAGAAGCTTATAGCAGAGTACATCAAGGACTTCGGCGAGGACCAGTAATTTCAAAAGATAAAAGGCAAGGATATCTGCGGTTTTGCGTAAATATCCTTGTTTTTTCTTTCCCTCGGAGCAAAGGCTACACCGTTTTTTGATTTTTACCGAAAAATCATAAAAACCCCTTGACAAACATAAATTTATATGGTAGAATATAGAGCGTCCGAAACGGACCATTAGCTCAGTTGGTTAGAGATTGTGATCATAATCAAGCGTAAACGAGTCTGTGCTCGCACATGCGAGATACGCGCAGATTGCTCCGCGAGCGCATCGCAAAGCGATGCAGAGCACGAAGTGCCGAAATCTACAGATTTCGTAGCTCGCAAGGAGTATAACCGGTCGTCCGGCGCTTCCGCCCGTTTTCCTAAAATTTAATTTTGGACCATTAGCTCAGTTGGTTAGAGCTACCGGCTCATAACCGGTCGGTCCTAGGTTCGAGTCCTAGATGGTCCACCAACAAAAGAGGTCAGCC
>JAZSIJ010000021.1:0-12783 GCA_045533755.1 Eubacteriales bacterium
GGCTCCCAGAACGACATGGCTACGCTCCGACTTACCAAGCGAAGCCGAGTCGACAAGAAACGCTTGTCAGCGAGCGAGCGCAGATTGCTCCGCGAGCGCTCCGTTTACGGAGCAAAGCACGAAGTGCCGCCGTGAAAACGGCGAAGCTCGCAAGGAGTATAAATATACCGTAGCATTCGGTTGGATTTACTACGAGGACGTGCGTGACAGCACCCACGAGCTTGCCGTTTTGAATGATGGGCGAGCCCAAAACGAGTGTGGTCAATAAGGGACAACAGAATTTAATGGGAATTTCATAAAAATAATGAAGCTAAAACAGTAATGAAACGCGACTACAATAAATTCCCGCAGCGGAGTAGTAATATGCCAAACTCGCCGCTAAAATTTTTTCATATCAAGTTTATTATTCTGTATAACCCCAAATAACAGGGCAACCTGTAAAGTTCCAATCTGAAGCCCAACCTGAAGGCATTGATGTTGCTTCAATTTTGATTGTAAGGTTGTCGCACGATTGGAAGGCTCCACCGCCAATACTGGTAACACTATTTGGAATAGTTATGCTCGTGAGGCTGGAGCAATCATAGAACGCAGACTCACCAATCGATGTAACGCTATTTGGAATAGTTATGCTCGTGAGGCTGGAGCAAAGATGGAATGTAGACATACCAATCGATGTAACGCCGTGTGGGATAGTTATGCTTGTGAGGTTCGTGCAACCGTAGAACGTACGTCGGCCAATTGATGTAACACCATCTGGGATAGCTATGCTTGTAAGATTTGTGCAATTGCTGAATGCATGATCACCAATCGATGTAACACTATCTGGGATAGTTATGCTTGTGAGGTTTGTGCAATTAGAAAACGCAGACGTATATATAAATTTTGTATTTGCATAAATATTAAATTCCGATATTGTATTATCTTTTAATTTAACCAAGGCGAGATATGGATTATTTCCATTTCCCAGATAGTATCCGTTGTTATATAAGTTATATTGAAGTCCAGAACATTCCGAGAAAGCATGATTGCAAATATACGTTATACTATCCGGTAGAGCAAGAGACCTTAATTTTTTCGCGAATGAAAAAGAGCTCGCTGCAATCCCGACAGTCCCTTCTCTTACGGAAACAATCGCTGTGCTATCATCGAAGCCTACCACCCATTTGTCAAAGTAAAAGACGCCGTTCTCTTTTTCAATAAGCTTATCGCAATCTTTAAAAGCATCACTACCTATGTTGGAAACGCTGTCAGGTATGATAACGCTTTTGATGTGTTTACACCCGTTAAATGCATTATCTCCAATTGTAGATGCTTTGGTTATTATTACCGTTTCGAGAGAAGCCGGAACTCTCGAATTGTATGCCCAAGAAGAAGTATCGAATAAATAACCAAGTCGAGAAGCACTATCATACCCCTCCTCAGGACCGATGAAAGGCAAAGTTATGCTTTTTAGTGAATTACAACCCGAAAATGCTCCTCTTGGGATATTCGTGATGCTATTAGGAACAATCAAGGAGGTTATTTCTTTATTTCTGAATGCTGCTGCACTGATAGATGTTACCGGAACGCCTTCGTAGATTTCTGATATCTTTACTTCTTTTGCTGTTCCGATATAGTCTACAACTTCGGCAGACTTTCCGTCGTCGGAAAGCAAATATACAACTCCCTCGTCGGAATCAGAGTCATTGTTGGAATCACCATCTGTAATAACATTGTCTCCTGTATTGCTATCTTCGGAGACATCTCCATCCGTAGCGCTACCGCCTGAGGTCGAATTGTCACCATAATAGATTTTTCCACACAAATCGCAGAGATTGTTAAAGTCGTTATCTCTGTGCGAGCACGGTGTGTTGTTGGCAGCGTCTTTGCAGGAAAAAAGACAGATAAAAAGCAAAGACATGCAGGCAAGCAAAATTATGATTTTCACTTTCATAGAATAATACTCCTTCTAAATAAATATATTGTCTATAAATCGACAACACATATTATACTCTATATATCGACAATTGTCAATAGGCAGAGCATAAATTATAATAGTTTTGTAAAAATAAATTTAGTTGAAGGGTTGTATTATGATATCATACAGACCGTTTTATGAAACTATGAAAGCGAAAAATATCACAACATATAAGCTTATTAACACTTATGGCATCAGTCGTAGCCTTCTTGATAGGTTAAAGCACAACAAACCCATTAGTACCGTAACGCTTAACGACCTTTGTAAAATCTGTCAATGTAAAGTGCAAGACATTTTAGAGTATATAGAAGAATAAGGCAATACTAAACCGATTAAACTTCGGAATGATATTGCCTTTTCCTATTCAATTTTCCATTTTCGATTGTCGACTTGTTTACGCCGCCTTCGGCATTGCTTCTGCCGCAGAGAGCATGTTTTCAATGAAAATACCGTAGCCTTCTGTTGGGTCGGCGACGAGGACGTGCGTAACCGCTCCGACGAGCTTGCCGTTCTGGATAATACTTGAGCCTGACATACCTCTGACTATACCGCCGTTCAGGGCGATAAGCGCCTCGTCGGTCACCTTGATTTTGAAGCATTTATTGCCTGTGGCGTCGAGGTCAATGTCGTGTATTTCTACGTCAAAGCGCGCGGTTTTTCCGTTCTTGACTGTGGAGATTATCTCTGCCTTTCCTTCCTTAAGCTCTTCCTTTTTGCCGACCTCTATTTCCTCGAGACCCTCGAGCTCGTCGGGATTAAGCCTGCCGAAGATGCCGCACTCGCAGTTTTTGTAGAGCTCGCCCTTGACCTCGCCTGTCAAAACTCCTGTGAGCTCGCCCGGATTTCCCGCAGTTCCTTTTTTCACTCCGCCGAGCACCACCTCGGTTGCAACCCCCGAGCGCATTTCTATGACCTCTCCGGTATCCTTGTCGCAGATAGCGTGACCGAGCCCGCCGAAAATGCCGGTTTCCTTATCAATAAAGGTAACCGTTCCTATCCCCGCCGCGCCGTCGCGCAGCCCAAGGCCAAGCCGCCATTCTCCGTCCTCACACCTTGGATTTACCTCGACTGATAGCTCCTCGCCCGAGCGCAGAAGCGTCAGCTTCATTGCTTTACCGTCCGATTCGGCGGTTATTTTTTTTACCTCGCTGACGCTATCTACGTTCTCCCCGTTGATTTTTACAAGTAGGTCGCCCTCTTTGATCTTTTTATTATCTCCGACACTCGTGACGGTGATGTATTTTTGAGTTATCTTTGCTCCGAACACCTCGCCGCCCGGGCAGAGCATAAGCTTTTCCTCACCCGATGCCTCCTCGCTATTGCCAAAGAGCAGCTCCCACAGTCGCGACGAGAGCTTGACGCCGCATTCAACCGTCTCTGTTGATGCCTCACCGTCAGCCTCTGCGAAAGCACTCATATTTCCGAATAAAAGCGAAAAAATATATATGAAAACCAGCAGGGCGGCGGCTTTTGTTTTTCTCATATTTTGAACCCTCCGTTTGAAATTTGCAAGTATAATTAATAGGATAACTTCCGCATTAGCCGTAAGTCTTGTCGCTTTTATCTAATCGTAAATTTCACTGTAAATAATTTGCGCGAAAACCGCCGTCTATATGAGTTACAAATTTAGGAATAAAAAAAGCATTTTTCGCCCAAATGAGCAAAAAATGCCTTAAATTTGCTTTTATTTTTTGAAATATTTTTTGAAGCGCTCGACAAGAGTGACAGAGGAGAGTGCGTATACTGCGAGCTCGCGGTTGAGGCTTACACTCGCGGTCAGCGTAATATCGCTCTCGCTCTGCTGTATATTGAAGCCGGCGAGAAATGCCGTCCTCGCGATTTTGAGCGCTGCACTGTCGGGAATGCTCCCACCGTCCTTGTCACAGAGAGTGATGCAAAGCTCACCGCCCGTAAGGCTCGTCTTCAGTACGGCAGATGGGACGAGCGATGCTATTTGCAGAAAAAGGCGCGCCGTCATATCAAAGGAAAGGAAGAGAAAGCCCTCACTCACCGAGAGCTCCGACGCGTCGATAATAACCGTCTGCTCGCGCTCCTCAAGGTACTTTAGAGCGTCAAGAAAGCCACTAAGGCTGATTATTTCAGACCCTTGATTTTTGCCGCTTTGGCTCAACGTATGCTTATATCTTTTCAATTTTCTATTGCTACCTCGGGATAGGTGATTTTCGAATAATCGAGGCTGTCAAGAAGCTCTGTGCCGCGAGCGCCCTCGGTCAAAGCCGTCTGCACGTCGTAGAGAAGTCTGCCTATTTCATTCTCCACGTATACCGCGGCTATCTCATCGTAGCATTCCTCGAAATGCTCCTCGCTCTTCAGAATGGGGTAGAGAATATAGTAGCCGGGATCCTCGCCTGCCGTGATTTCCACAATTTCGCTGACCTTGCCGATATCAGTTTCAAAGGCAGCCCTTGTCATATCGCGGTAGTTTTCCTCGTCAAGACTGTATTTGCCTATTACGACACCGCGCATGACGTCCTCGCCTGCCGAGATGGAGCTCGAGATTATTGCTATTGCAACAGCGTCGTCGTCGCCCTCCGCCAAAAGCATTTTGTCGCGCAAACGGACGGCTCTGTCGTATGCACCCTCGTATTTCGATTGAACGAAGGCAAGCATATATCTGGCGGAGTCGTAGGAGTAATAGAAGTCCTCAATGTCCTCACGCGTGTATTCGATAGCACCGCCCTTGAGCGAGGAATCGAGGTAATCGTCACCCGCCTCACCTGCATAATAGGCGGTTATTTTGTCAATTGCTATTGCATAGCGCAAAACCAGCTCCTGCACCGAATAATTAAGACCAAGCCTTGCGAGAGCATCAAGATACTCCTCGTAGCTTGAGTAGCCGCCGACGGTCTCGCCGTCGTATACACCGCCCTCGACGCTGATTTTGACGTATTCCTTAATCTCCTTTTCAACCGCATTTGAATAGAGGTTGATGCCTATCTTGTCACACAGATGAAGCGCGGCGTATATGTCGGTTATGCGCTCGACTATCAGCTCGTGAATCCTGTCAATGTATGCTTGGCGTCCGTCGCCCGTCCATACGCCCTCGTCGCCGCCGTCAACCATGGTCTTGTAGGTCAAAAACATAGCGCGGTACAGCTCGTAGCGCACCTCGTAGGTTTTTCCATCGAAGGAGAGCGTCATTATTACGCGTGACTCCTCGTCGGTGCTCTTTACCGGCTCGTAGTAGCCGTCACCGCATGCCGAAAGGGCAAAGAGACAGGATATTATCAGAATAACAGAGAGAAATCTTTTCATATAAATGCCTCGATAAAAGGTGTTTTTATTATTTTACAATAAATATTGTTAACAAATCAAGAGAAAAAAATCATTTTTCGTATTCGTCAAAGACCTCGGCAAGCCTGTGGGGATAGTCGGTCATAATTCCGTCAGCGCCGATTTCTATAAGATGCCGCATCTCGTCCTTGTCGTTTATAGTCCAGTAATGGACGGCTATATTGTGGCTGTGCGCGTTTTTGACAAGGCTCGCGTTAGCGAGGCTGATGCCGTATTCCTCGGTGGGAATCTGAAAGACGCATATTCCGTCGTTAAAGAAGACGTCGAGCCCGAGTACGTGCAAAGCAAAGTATTTGATTACCCCCTCGGTACAGGGCGAATACATAAAGCCCGCGGGGACAGAGCCCTCCTCAGTGAGCCTTATGAACTCGTCGTATATCTCGGAGTGGAAGCTTGCGAGAACCACCCTGTCGTATGCACCGTGCTTTTCAAGAAGACGGAGAACCTCACAGAGCGCTTTTATTCCAAGCTCGCCCGACTGCTTTATCTCGACGTTAATTCTGTTTTCGGGGAAGGCGACTATAAGCTCCTCAAGCGTCGTTGCGAGAAAGACGGTTTCGTGCCTTGGCGCAACGCCGTCGGGGTATTCAACGTCGGTAGGCAGCTTTTCGTTGCCGTAGCCGTCGGTATACTTTTTGCGCTCGCCCGAAAGCCTTCCGTCCTCGGTGGGATTTGCGTAGCCGAAGTCTACCTCCTCGGAGATGAGGTCGGAGTAATTCCAGTCGGCAATATTGCCCGAAACGTTCGTCTTTCTGTCAAGCGTCGTGTCGTGGGAGAGTATGACAACGCCGTCCTTCGTTATGCTGACGTCGGTTTCCATCATTACCTTATTATCCACGCTGTATGCGTTGTAAAATGCCTCGAGCGTGTTGTCGGGAAACTCGCGGTTTCCGCCGCCGTGCGCTATAAGAATAGGCAGGTCGCCCTCCTTCATCATCGAGTTGTCAGAGGGATAGTTTCTGCCGCGCGGCAGAAGCGTTATTACAATATAAGCCGCAATAAGAAGAATGGCGGCGGTGAGAAGAGCTAGGCTGCGGATACGCTTCGAGTTCATTTTCTGCCTCTTTCCTGTTTTTATTTTCAACAGCACTATTGTAGCATATTTCGACACAAAAATCAACAGAGAGGCTTATTTTATAAAATTATTATTGCATTTGGACAAAATATATGTTAAAATAAAACCGTAATAAAAGAGAAAGGCTTTGAAATATGGAAGAGCTTAACACCGTCACACTAACGAAGGTTATAAACGCCTTCGATCTTGAAACAGTTTATCTTCCCGACCTTCCCGACGATATACTGATTTCCTGCTCGCGCGTCAACCGTCCGGGACTTCAGATGGTGGGCTTTTACGACCACTATGAGCAGGCGAGGCTTCAGATAATAGGAAAGGTAGAGAATCTTTTCCTCGCACAGCTTCCGCGTGAGGAGCGCGAAAGACGTCTTGAGGATTTCTTCAGCTCTGCGCCTATCGGCGTTGTTGTTACCTCCTCGATAGAGATACAGCCCGAAACCATAGAGCTTGCGGCAAAATATAAGGTGCCCCTGCTTCGCACGCCCGAGCGCACCTCGGATTTTATGGCGGCTCTTATTGCTTTTCTTAACGTTGAGCTTGGACCTAGAATTACCCGTCACGGCGTTCTCGTCGAGGTTTACGGAGAGGGAATATTGCTTCTCGGCGACTCGGGAGTAGGTAAGAGCGAAACGGCGATAGAGCTTCTTAAGCGCGGTCACAGGCTTATTGCCGACGATGCCGTAGAGATTAAGCGAGTTTCGGCAACAACCCTCGTCGGACGTGCGCCCGAGCTTATCAGGCACTACGTCGAGCTTCGCGGAATAGGAATAGTTGACGTGCGCCGCCTCTTCGGTATGGGTGCTGTTAAGGAGACCGAGAAGATTGACCTGGTTATCAATCTTGAGCCATGGCAGAAGGACAAGATGTACGATCGCCTAGGTCTTGACGAGGAAAAGACCGACATTCTCGGCATAAAAGTGCCGAGCATAGTTCTCCCCGTCTGCCCCGGCAGAAACCTCTCGGTAGTAATAGAGGTTGCCGCGATGAACAACAGACAGAAGAGAATGGGTTACAACACGGCGGAGGAATTTAATAAGCGCCTCATGGAATCTATGGGCGGGAATTTTGGGTAAATACTTTCGTTCTCTCCCCTCGCTGTGTGTAAATACAGCTTAGGTGAGAGCAACGTTCGTCTTTCCACCAAAATTCCTCGCCCAAAAGACGCAATATGCATATTTTTTAAAAAGCCTTCATACTGTTATAAAAAACGGTAATGGAGGTTTTTTATGTTTAACGATAGCGATAGGTCATACCGCAGGGTGAGCGCGCGAGAGCTTTGTGCGGACGTATCCTGCGATTATATTCTTCCCGATTATCTTGGTGAGGTGAGAAAAATTCTGTTCACTGAGGCGCGCGCAGTGCCGCTTCCTACCTATATCAACGGTGAGGATGTTTGCGTATCCGGAACGGTACATTTCAAAATGGTTTATATGGATTCAGAAAACCGCCTTTCCTGCGCCGAGTTTTCGGAGGATTACGAGGCATCGGAGCGTATTGGCTCGGACGGACTTCTTGGGGCAGGAGCTCACACGGCGGCTTCGGGATATTCGATGCGCCTTCTCGGCCCGAGAAAAATATCGGCAAAGGCGAGAGTTGAGGCTGATTTGACAGCCGTCTCGGAGGCCGAAAACGAGGTGGGAGGCAATGCCTTCGATGCCGGAGAGGTTGAGCTTGCTACGAGGGAAATTCTGGTTTGTGACACCGTCATGCGCGAGAGCACAGAGCGCGAGTATGCCGAGGAGCTCGTTTTCCTTGAGGGCGCAATAAGCGACGAGGTTGAGATTCCTTACAGTACGGTCGAGAGTGTCGTAGAGGACTGTCGCGTCAAGGACGGCGAGATATGGGTGTCGGGTGAGCATACGGTCAGCGCGCTCGTGAAGTGCGCAGATGAGCCGGTATATCTTACAAAGTGCTCTGTTCCCTTTGCCGAGAGCTTTACGGCAGATAATCTGGCGGACGGTATGTACGCGATTTGCGACGTGTCTGCCACCTCTCTGAAGATTAGTCAGAATCCTACCGAAACCGGCACGTCGGTTACAGCCTCGCTGATAGCAGAGTATACTCCAAGGGCTCTCGGCAACCGCGCGGCAACGGTGGTTACCGACGGATATATGAAGGAGTGCGGAGTTGCAACCGAACACTCCGAGCTTGAGGTGGAGGAGCTCATTTACGCTGCCACTCATTCCGAGAAGGCAGAGAGCACGGCATCGCTTGAGGAACTTTCGCTTAGCGGTGTAAGAGACCTCCTTTCCGTCAGGGCGGAGGTCGGAATCGGTGGCGTTGAAGCTTGCGAGGGCTGTGTCAAGGTCACCTGTGATATCAAGTTTAGTGGCATAGCGTGTGAAGTTAACGAGGATTCCACGGTGGCATATCTCCCGGTAAAGCACACCGCAAAGCTCGTGCGTGAAATACCGATAAGCTGTGCATCGCGTGACAAAATCCGAGTAGAGATTATGCCGAGAGCTTACTCTCCCGAGGGATACGTTGACGGAGATAATATCTGCCTGAACGTCGGTGTTATGCTCGACGCTATGGTGTATGAGAAGAAATGCTACAAGGTGCTCACCTCTATTGATGCAACCGAAGAAGCTTTTGAATCTCTCGGCGGAAAAACCGTATTCGTCTATTATCCCGATGCCGACGATACGCTCTTCTCGGTAGCGCGCAAATTCCACACGACGACCGAGAAAATTGCCATAGACAACGCTCTGACCGAGGCGGCGGTAGCCGACAAGAGCGCATCTGCCTCGCTTCGCGGCGTCGATAAGCTGATAATCAAATAAAACATAAACAAAAAGCAAGGAAATCCGCATTTTGCGTGCGTGTCCTTGCTTTCCTTTTTATTCTGTTCAATATTCCGCAGCCGTGAGCTTTATTATCAAATCCATATCGTCGGGCTGAATCTTTGCCTCGTGCGCCGCTTTGTTTCTCACGGTTTTTCCGCATTTTTCACAGCGGTGGATTATGATATATCCCTTCTTTGCGTCGGGTGTCGCTCCGACGGGGCGGAGAATACCTCGGCACTCGTTCGCCCGGTCTCCAGGGTTTACGTCGACGTGCAGGGAAGAGAGACAGAAGGGACAGTGGTTTCGAGAGGTATATCCGAGAGGCATTACCTCCTTGCCGCAGGCGGCACAGATAAATCCTGCATCGTTTTTTGAAAAACGCTTTACTTCCATTTTACCTCACTTTCCGACGCAGAAGCGCGAGAAGATGTTGTCAACGACCGCCTCGGACACGGCTCTGCCCGAGGTGCGAGATATAGCGCCGAGAGCTATCTCGACGTCGGAGGAAACGGCATCGGCGAACACACCCGAGGAGAGTGCCGAAATAGCCGAGGACAAAGCCTCGCGCGCGGCGGTAAGCTCTGCTCTCTGCCTTGCCGAATGTATAACGGCTCTGTCCGAGAGCGATATTTTTCCGTCGCAGAAGAGCTCCTCGACGGCACCTCTTACGGCTGCTCTTGCAGCGTCGGGATTTTCCCTTGCAGATACGTATATCACCCTGTCGAAGCCTGCCGCCGCCTCGCCCTCGGGCATTTTTTTATCTATCTTATTATATATAGCGATTTTCGTTGCGGGAGATTTTGCTATTTCGCTGAGAAGCTTGGTATCGGGTGCTTCGGCGGCGTCAAATACCGCGAGGATTAACTCACAGGAGCTAAGCCTTTCTCTTGAGCGCTCAATGCCTATTTTTTCTATCTCGTCCGCATTTTCGTCATCTCTGATTCCGGCGGTGTCAGACAGATTGAGCATCACTCTGCCGAGAGATACGCTGTCCCGAAGCACGTCACGGGTGGTTCCCGCGATGTCGGTGACAATTGCCGCGTCCTTACCGCAGAGCAGGTTATAGATAGTGCTCTTGCCTACGTTGGGTCTGCCGACTATTGCCGTAGTGATACCCTCGGCTATCGAGTGCCCCTCCTTATAGGTGGCTAGAAGCGCCTCGGTGTCGGACAGCGCGTTTTTCAGTATATCGAGGGCTTCCTCGTCGGTAAAGTCGCCGAGGTCCTCGTCGGGATAGTCAATTCTCGCGTAAACCGAACCGAGAAGCTCGGTGAGACGGGAGGAAAGTGCACCGACGGCGGAGGTCAGCCTCTCACGCGAGGCTTTTGATGCGAGGCGTATCTGCTCCTCGCTTTTTGCATCGAGAAGAAGACCTATCGCCTCCGCCTCGGAGAGCGATAATTTGCCGTTCAAGAAGGCGCGGCGCGTGAATTCTCCCGCTTCGGCTATCCTCGCACCTGCCGCGAGCGCTGCCGAGAGGACAAGCTCGGTGACAAGAATACCGCCGTGGCAGGAAATCTCAACCACCTCCTCGCCCGTGTAGGACGCGCCCTCCTTGAAATAGGTGAGCATACCGTCGTCAATACGCTCGCCGCCGTTCGAAATGTATCCGTATATCTGGGTGCGCGGGGGATAGGACTGAATATCCCGTTCCGACGCCGACGTGAACACTCGCTCTGCGACCTCGAGCGCGCCCTCGCCGCTTATGCGGATAACGGCTACCCCACCCTTGCCGGGTGGGGTAGAAATTGCTGCTATTACGTCCGAGTGTAGCATATTACTTTACGTCGGCGTCCTCGTCGGATGCGACGAAGTCCTCAGCCGAGGTTGTCTGCTCGATAGCAACGGTTTCGCCGTCGCCCTCAAGGTCGGAAACGGTAACCGGCTCAATAGCGCCGTTTTCCTCATCCGAGATAACCTCGTCGATAAGGTCAACTGCCTCCTCCTTTTCCTCAAAAAGCTCCTTCGGCTTTTTGTCGGTGAGGAAGATAACTATCTTTCTGTTGTTGTCAGAGCCGATGGAATTAGTGGAAATTCCCTCCATCTTCTGTATCTCGGAATGGATAATTCTTCTTTCGTACGCGCTCATAGGCTCGAGCATTACGCTGCGCCTGTTGCGGAGCGCCTTAGCACCCATTCTGCGCGCGAGAGCGCGGAGAGTAGCCTCTCTCTTTGCGCGATAGCCCTCAATATCGAGAGTAACGCGGCTCTTGTCGCGCTCACCCTTCGAGTTTTTCTTTGCCGATGCGAGATTTGCAAGGTACTGAAGAGCGTCGAGGGTGTCGCCGTGGTGACCGATAAGCGCCGAAGCGTCCTCACCGACAATGGTTATTCTTCTCGTGCCGTCCTCGCAGGCGTAAAGCTCTGCCTCGGCAGAAAGACCGATGTCGGCAATAACCGTCTTGATAAAGTCAAAGGAGGTGTCCTCACCCGCCTCGACCTCGCGCTTTTCCATTTTCAGCTCTTCCTCGGGGATTACCTCGCTCTTCGGCTTATCTGCCTTCGGAGCTCTCTCCTCGTGAGGCTTCTTGTTCTTCTTATTCTGGGGCTTATCTGCACGGCGCTCACCCTCCTTTGCTCCGTCGCGTCTATCCTTTTGGGGACGGTCGCGGTGGCGCTTTTCCTTGGCATCGGGAAGCTCGATATAGGCTCTTACCTGCGCGGGCTTAACTCCGATAATGCCGAAGATGCCCTTGCTTCCTGCGTGAAGTATTTCAAACTGTACGTCGTCAAGAGGGCCTGCTCCGAGCGCGGCGCGGGCATTATCCTTTGCCTCGATGACGTCCTTTCCTGTTGCAATTATTTCCTTTATCATTGTAGTATTTTCCTCGTTTAGTCTTTGATTTCGGGCATGTCTATCCCGCCCGTTTTCTTTTTGGGTGCTTCCTTGCTTGTCTTCACCTCGGGAAGCTCGTCGTAGTCGTCTTCATCTATATAATGAAGAGAACGGTATTTCGGCTGTGCCTTGAGCGCTTCCTTCTGCGCCTTTTCTGCGGCTCTTTGTGCCTTTTTCATAGCCTTAAGCTCCTCCTCTGTGTAGGTGGGCATAGGCATAACGCGGCTGAGAACGAAGGACTGAAGAATGGAAATTACAGACTGGTAAATCCAGTAAAGACCGAGCATGCCCGAGAAGCCGAATGCGATAAACAGCGACATTGCGGGCATAACAAGGTCCATCATCTTCATAGACATCTGCGACTGCTGGTCTGCGCCTGCCGTGGCAGGATTTGGGTTCCATTTTCTCATAAGAACCATCGAGAGCCAGGAGGACGCCGCCGCGAGAATGGGTATGAGTATCAGCCAGCCGTTGATAGTACCGAAGAGATTAAAGGCGGGTGTCTCGGCAAGATTGATGCCGAAGAGATTGAAGTTCGGCATAGCCGAAAGGTTAGCATCGATATCGCTGAAGATTTCGGGATTTGCCGCATTTATCTGCGAGATGAGCTTTATCTGGTCTATTTTGCTGAAGTTTTCAATAGCGATAGCCTCGACGCCTTCGGTGACTGTAGCCACTGCGTTCTGAAGCTTGACTATTACCTCGTTAGAGAACTTCGCTATGTGCGAGAGGGGATTTCTTATAACGTTATAGAGGAAGATTATGATAGGGAGCTGGATAAGCATAGGCAGACAGCCCGAGAGGGGACTGTAGC
>JAZSIJ010000044.1:0-6242 GCA_045533755.1 Eubacteriales bacterium
GTTGCAATAGCCGGAATTATTGCTATGAAACCGCGCGTAATAATTTTTGATGAGTCTACGGCAATGCTTGATCCCCTCGGCAGACGTGAGGTTATCGATATAATGGAGCGCCTTAACCGTGAGGAAGGAATAACCGTTATAAACATCACACATTATATGGAAGAGGCGGCACGCGCGGATAGAGTAATCGTTATAAACGACGGCGCGATTGCGCTCGACGGCACGGCGCGCGAGGTGTTTTCGCGTGTTGAATTGCTTCACTCTATGGGACTTGAATCTCCGCAGGGCGTTGAGCTCATTTGGGAGCTACGCAGGTGTGGCATAAATATTGATGCTGACGTTTTGTCGGCAGAGGAATGCGAGCAGGTTGTTGCCGAGCTTCTGGAAAGGGGGCTTTCGTGATGGAAAACGTATTGAGGCTTGACGGCGTTTCTTACGTTTACGGCGAGGGAACGCCCTTCAGAAAGGTCGCGCTGGATAACGTATCGGTTGCCTTTGAGCGCGGTAAAATCACCGGTCTCATAGGTCACACCGGCTCGGGAAAATCCACTCTCGTTAACCTGCTTAACGGTATAAACAAGCCCTCGTCGGGGAGGGTTTATCTTTCGGATGCGGATATTTGGGCAAACCCAAAGGAAATCTACAAAATAAGGTATAGAGTCGGACTTGTTATGCAGTACCCCGAGTACCAGCTATTTGATGAAACGGTGCGTGAGGATATTGCCTTTGCTCCGAAAAATCTCGGTCTTCCTGACGAGGAGATAAACGAGCGCGTATCAGAGGCGGCAAGGCTTACCGGTCTTACCGACGATTTGCTTGACAAATCTCCCTTTGAGCTTTCGGGCGGACAAAAGCGCAGAGCGGCTATTGCCGGAATTTTAGCAATGCGCCCCGAAGTGCTCGTGCTTGACGAGCCTGCGGCAGGTCTTGACCCTCGCGGCAGACGCGAGATACTCGGCTCGCTTAGGGAGTACGTAGAGAAAAACAACGCTTCCATCATACTCGTCAGTCACTCTATGGAGGACATGGCTTATTATTGCGACAACGTCGTGGTAATGAATAAGGCAAAAATCTTTGCCGAGGGAAGCGTTGAGGATATCTTTTCACGCGCCGACGAGCTCTCGGAGATAGGCCTTGACGTTCCTATGATTTCTAAAATTGCCGCAAATCTTAAAAGAAGAGGCTATGAGCTTCGTGGCAAGCTTTATACCGTTGAGGGAGTGCGCGATGCTATTCTTTCATACAGAAAGGAGGCAAAGCCATGATTTCGGATATAACGCTCGGTCAGTTTTTTCCCGGATTTTCGGTAATACACAAGCTTGACCCGAGAACTAAAATACTTCTTTCGATGCTTTTCATCGTTTCGGTATTTCTCGCAAACAATATTCTGTCATTCCTTCTTTTGACATTGGCTGTAATTCTCACGGTTTCGTTAAGCCGTATATCATTAAGCGTGATACTGAAGGGCATAAAGCCAATCATCTTTATTCTTTTGTTCACGGCAATACTGAACCTCTTTCTCACGGGAGGCGAGGGTGAGCCGCTCGTCGAATTCTGGATTTTTAAAATTTACGAGGCGGGAATTGCACGCGCATTCTTTATGTCGTATAGAGTAATACTCCTGATTGTCGGCACAAGCGTTCTGCTCACCTATACAACCTCGCCAATATCTTTGACGGACGGACTTGAATCACTCCTGTCACCCCTGAAGAAAATAAAAGTGCCGGTTCATATCTTTGCGATGATGATGTCTATTGCGCTAAGGTTTATTCCGACGTTGGTTGAGGAAACCGAGAAAATAATGAACGCGCAAAAGTCAAGAGGCGCAGACTTCTCGAGCGGAGGTCTTATCAAGCGTGCAAAGGCGCTGATACCGATTCTGATACCGCTGTTCGTCTCTTCCTTCAAGCGCGCGGACGAGCTCGCCACAGCTATGGAGTGCCGCTGCTATCGCGGCGATAAAAACAGAACCAAACTTGTGAAGCTCACCTTTAAATTGCGCGATTTTTTGTGGCTCGGTGCATTTGCCGTCTTCCTTGCGGGCATTATACTTATAGCTACGCTTCCTTATTCTTATGAATGGAGCTCTGTCCTGCTCGATATACTCTTTTATAAAATTTAAGTCACGGAGGCACTATGAAATATTTTGCGAAAATCAAATATCTCGGCGGTGCGTTTCACGGCTTTCAGGTTCAGCCGGATAAAAGGACTGTGCAGGGCGAGCTTTGCCGTGCTCTTGGGGAGGCACTTGGCGTGCCTTGTAAGGTTACGGGGTGCAGTCGCACCGACGCGGGAGTTCACGCAAACGAGTTTTGCATAACCGTTGAAGCCGACGGTGCAACCGTCCCCCCGGATAAGCTTCCTATCGCTGCGGCTAGGTTTCTGCCCGATGATTTGTCCCTGTTTTTTGCAAAAGAGTGTGACATGAGCTTTCACCCTCGCTATGATGCGGTTTCAAAGGAGTACCTTTACAGAATAATAAATCAAAAAATATTCGATCCCTTTGAGGTTGGAAGAGCTTGGTTTCCTCAGCGTACGTTCAACAGCGACGGAATAAAGCGTATGCAGGAGGCAGCGATGCATTTTGTTGGAAAACACGATTTTTCTGCCTTTATGTCTGAAGGCTCGGACGTGGTTGACTGTGTCAGAACTGTACACTCGCTCACGGTAGAGGAAAAGGGCATATTCGTTGAAATTCGCATTTCGGCAGACGGCTTTCTCTATAATATGGTTAGGATAATCGTGGGTACCTTGGCAGAGGTTGCATACGGAAGATTTTCTCCCGATGACGTTCCCGAAATTATCGCCTCGCGTGATAGAGCAAGGGCGGGAATGACGGCACCCGCTCACGGTCTTTATCTCAACAAGGTTACATATTAAGCCAACAGTTCCAAATTTAATACAGTTTGCGTTCTACTCCTGTAAGGCAAGATGAAATAAAAGCCTTACAGGAGTTTTATATATGAAAAAAAGAGTAATTAAGGTAGTTGCAATTCTCATAGTTAGCATTTCTTTATTAGCTTGCATTGGAATAACTGCGATTTCGGCATACGCACGAAGTAACATAGATTTTGAAGAAGACGAACGGCTGTTTGAGGCGGCAGGAAAGGGAACTCTGACACGATTTTATGCTAACGCCTCTCTGAATTTTGACGAATATATACCGGTAGAATTCGGAGCTATGACTATGGGTAACAGCGTTAAAAGCTTTTATTCGCTTGATGAAATATCGGTGTATCTCTGCGACGGCTTCGTCGCGGTAGAGGATAAAGAATTTTATAATCACGAAGGGGTTAATTTTAAACGCACGGCTCTCGCACTGTTTAACCATGTATTTAAGCTAAAGGATAGCTTCGGAGCGTCAACAATCACGCAGCAGGTTATCAAAAATATCAGTGGCGACAACGAGGCGACGGTGCGACGCAAATTGACCGAGATTTTTCGTGCCCTTCGCATAGAGGATAAGCATACGAAGGAAGAAATTTTAGAGCTTTATCTCAATATAGTTCCTCTCGGTGAAAATATCGTAGGAGTAGGCGCGGGCGCGCGTCATTACTTCGGCAAAGAGCCCTCCGAGCTTTTACCCGAGGAGGCGGCGGTGCTTATCGGCTTGACAAACGCACCGACCCTGTATAATCCTCATAATAATCCTGATAGATGCTTGGATAAAAGAAACACGGTTTTAAGGTCGATGCATGAGGACGGTGTAATAAACGACGAGGAGTACGAGCGCGCCGTCGAAAGTCCGCTAGTGGTGCTGTCGCGCGAGGAGTCCGAGGATGCGATTTACTCATGGTTTCTTGAAACCGTAATAAGCGATGTCTCGGAGGATTATGCGAAAATACACGGCATTAGCACAGGGGCGGCGCGAGTTCTCCTACTTGCAAGCGGATACGACATCTATACAACTCAAAATATCAACGTTCAAAAAATACTGGATGAATACTTCGAGGATACTGATAATTTTCCCGACGAGATAAAGCAGGGGCTCGATTTTTGTATGACGGTCACTGATTCGGGGAGTGGAGATCTTCTCGGAATAGTAGGCTCTGTCGGAGAAAAGAAGGCGAATCTTCTCGTGAACCACGCAACCACCCCTCATACGCCTGCGTCGGCACTTAAGCCTCTTGCTCTTTATGCGCCACTAATTGATGAGGGGAAAATAAATTGGGCTACCGTATTTGACGACGTGCCTCTTGAATTTTTAGACGGTACAAGGCCGTATCCCGCCAATTCTCCGAACGAATACTCGGGACTTATTACCGTGAAGGACGCTCTTCGCACCTCGAAAAACACCGTGGCAATGCGGCTCTACAACTTGCTTGGCGCAGAGAAAATATATTCTAGCCTTAAAAATGATTTTGGATTTTCGATAATAAGAAATGACTATAACGGTAAAGGGGATAGGATTACCGACCTCGCTCCCGCGCCGCTTGCGCTAGGACAGCTTTCAAGAGGTGTCGGTCTTCGAGAGCTAACCGAGGCGTATACAGTATTTGCCGCAAACGGAGTGTTAAATAAAGGAAGAAGCTATACAAGGGTTATAGATTCATCAGGAAAAGCTATTCTTGAAAACAAGTCCGAAGCAAAGCGCGTCTACAAGAAAGAAACCGCAGAAATCATGAATCAGCTATTGATGAACGTGACCGATACCGGAACGGCAAAGAGCATAACGCTCGGAAGCATGGTGGATACCGCGGGAAAAACCGGAACGTCAGGCGGAAACCTTGAGAAGCTTTTCGTGGGATATACCCCCTATCTTGCGGCAGGCATACGGTGTAGCTATAACGACAATAAAACGCCGGTTGGTAGCGTATATCCCTCGCATCTTGCGGTATGGGACGAGGTGATGACTCAAATTCACTCGTTATTTATTGATGAGTACAGCGAGAATATAAAGAGCTTTTCTACGGACGGGCTTGTATACGAGCCCTACTGCAAGGATTCGGGAGAGCTATTCTGCGAGCGCTGTATGCTCGACCCGCGCGGCAGCAGGCTTGAGTATGGGTATTTTGCTAGAGACAATAAGCCGCGAGGACTTTGCCAAACGCACGTTCCGGTTATGTATGATACTCTCACCGAGGCGGTGGCGCACGAGGGGTGCCCGAGTGAGAGCCTTACTATAATTTCGCTTCTTGATATACCAAACCGCAGCTTTCCCGTGGAGGTCATCGTGACCGATGCCGAGTATGTTTACCGCCGCGTTGCTGAGGGAGTTAAGCTTGGTGACAGCTTCGATATACCGTATTTCCAAAACTCATTGTCGGACGGAGAATACGTAGGAAGGGGAGGTAAAAAAAGACAGTTTAATCACTCTTGCTATATTCACGATTAGGCTTTACTTTTTCATCGAAAGGTGCTAGAATATAATAAAAGGATGTGAGACTATGGAGTATGAGATAATTTATTCTAAACGAAAAACACTTTCGGTAAGTGTCAGAAACCGAAACGTTGTGGTGAGAGCACCTATAGGACTGCCGAAGGGCATAATAGCTGAGTTTTTGGAAAAGCACCGCGAATGGATAAAAAAACAGCTTGAGAAGTCGCTTCTTCGAACAGATCCCATAGATGCAATGAGCAAGGGAGAGATAGAAGCTCTGCGCTCTGAGGCTAGAAAAATCCTCACCGCTAAAACTCAAAAATTCTCCGAAATAATGGGTTTAAAATGCGGTAGAATCACTATAACGGGCGCAAAAACAAGATTTGGTTCCTGCTCCTCGAAGGGCAACATCTCCTATTCATACAGGCTTATGCTGTGCCCTGATGAAGCTATAGATTACGTGGTGGTTCACGAGCTTGCTCACTTGAAGGAAATGAATCACTCCAAACGCTTCTACGCTTTGATAGAAAATGTTTTACCGGATTATAAAGAAAGATTGAAGCTCCTAAAAACTTAATTCAAATAGTATATTCTTCCGTTTGATTGGGAATAATGTTCTTGAAATCAAAGCGGAGGTAAAATTTGTCATGTTCAAGCACGAAAAAATACTTTTTCATCCCGTAGAGGTGGAAAGACCGAACCCTCAATACGCAGTGCTCCTTCAGGAGCAGCTTGGAGGAGGAAACGGAGAAATGAAGGCGGCTATGCAGTATATGTCGCAGAGCTTCAGAATAAAAGACCCCGAAATTAAGGATTTGTTTTTGGATATAGCTGCCGAGGAGCTCGGGCATATGGAAATGGTTGCACAGACCATAAATATGCTGAACGGTCACGACGTAGATGCAAGTAAGGTTCAGGCAGG
>JAZSIJ010000001.1:0-3297 GCA_045533755.1 Eubacteriales bacterium
CCCTTTCTTTTATTTCAAAAGCGCCCTCGAAGAGAAGGACGCTTTTTAGTTATAGCTTGTCTGCCATTTGGTCGCAGTAAATGCAATGCCCGTTTTTGTATAGGCGCTTGATGCCGCGCTCGCTCTTGCTGATGCAGTGCGGGTTGTTGCAGACAAGACCTGCGTCCTCGCAGCCGTCGGTGCCGCGTCTGTCGTCAATGCCCTTCGTGCCGAGGAGCATAAGAATGAGTGCCATTCGGATATATCTGCCGCACTCTGCCTGCTCGAAGTAAGCGGCTCTCGGGTCGTCATCAACGTCGGTGGCAATCTCGGTGACACGGGGAAGCGGGTGAAGAATACACAGGCTTTCCTTTGCCACAGAAAGCTTGTCCGCTGTCAGCTCGTAGCAGTTTTTCAGCCGCTCGTATTCCGCCTTGTCGGCAAATCTTTCTGCCTGAATTCTCGTCATATAAAGAATGTCAAGCGAGGGAAGAGCCTTTTCGAGCATGTGCACCTCGCGGTACTCACAGCCGCACTTGTCAAGAAGCTCGTCCTTGACGTAATTCGGAAGCCTGAGCTCGTCCGGCGAGATAAGAACGAATTTAACGCCCTGGTAGCGCGTCATCGCGCTGATAAGCGAATGAACAGTCCTGCCGTATTTGAGGTCACCGCAAATTCCGACGGTCAGATTGTCAAATCTTCCGCATCTGCGCTTGATGGTCAGAAGGTCGGTTAGCGTCTGAGTCGGGTGATAGTGTCCTCCGTCACCTGCGTTGATAATAGGCACGTTTGATACCGCCGAGGCAACTATCGGTGCGCCCTCCTTGGGGTGACGCATAGCAATTATATCAGAGTATCCGCTTACCATACGAATGGTGTCGGACAGCGTTTCCCCCTTCGATACCGAGGAGCTAAGCGCCGAGGAAAAGCCGAGCACGTTACCGCCAAGGCTCATCATAGCCGAGGTAAAGCTGAGGCGCGTTCTCGTCGACGGCTCAAAGAAGAGCGTGCCGAGTATTTTTCCCCTTGCCGCGTCGGCGTATTTTTCGGGGCACTCCATAATGTCCGAGGCAACCTTGACAAGCTCGTCAATCTCCTCTGTGGAAAAATCAAGAATATCAATAAGATTTCTCATTTAACATCTCCTGAAAAAGAGTGTATTGTAAAGTAAAGCTTACAAAAAGTGTCTTATGCCTTTGCGCCGTAAACCTCAAGGTACTTCTTGATGCGGTCAACGTTTTCCTTGTTTTCGGGTTTTTCCTCAAGGTACTCGATGATGTCGTAAACGTCAACTATGGAGTAAACGGGGAAGCCGAACTGCTCCTCAATTTCTGCCATAGCGCCCTTTTCGCCCTGTCCCTTTTCCTTGCGATCAACCATAATAAAGGTAGCTGCAACCTTTGTACCATCAAGGTGGGAGAGGATTTCCATACTTTCGCGAATAGCCGTGCCTGCGGTTATAACGTCCTCTATGATAACTATCTCCTCACCCGCTGTGGGAACGTAGCCTACGAAAACGCCGCCCTCGCCGTGATCCTTGACCTCCTTGCGATTGAAGAAGAAGGGAACGTTGAGGTCTTTCTTTGAAAGAGCAACCGCCGCCGAAACCGAGAGCGAAATGCCCTTGTAGGCAGGGCCGTAAAGAACAGCCTTCTTTGCACCGAGCTTTTCAAAGTAAGCCTTTGCGTAAAACTCACCGAGCGTTGCAATGTCCTGTCCTGTTTTAATCATTCCCGCGTTGATAAAGTAGGGAATCTTTCTTCCGCTTTTTGCGGTGAAGTCACCGAACTTGAGAACGCCCGCGCTCTCAAGGAACTGTATAAATTCTCTCTTATAGCTTTCCATTTTTACTCTCCTTTTATCCTACTATCCTACGAATTCAGCAAGGCATCTCTCGTATGCTGCGACGGGGTCGTCAGCCGCGGTGATAGGTCTGCCGACAACGATGTAATCCGAGCCAATCTCCTTCGCTGCCGCGGGGGTCATAACTCTCTTCTGGTCGCCGACGTCACCGTCAGCGAATCTCACACCGGGGGTAACCGTAACGAAGCTCTTTCCGCAGGTGTCGTGAACCTTGCCCGCCTCAAGAGGAGAGCAAACTACGCCGTCAAGCCCTGCTTCCATAGCATTGTGAGCGTAGTGCATAACAACCTTGTCAATAGGCTCCTTTATAAGAAGGTCAGCCTCCATCGTTTCCTGGTCGGTAGAGGTGAGCTGTGTAACCGCGATAAGCATCGGGCGCGTGCCGTCAGGACGGGTAAGTCCCTCCATAGCCGCCTCCATCATACGCTTCGTGCCTGCTGCGTGCAGGTTTGTCATATCAACGTCAAGACGGGAAAGCACCGCCATAGACTTCTTTACAGTGTTGGGAATATCGTGAAGCTTGAGGTCAAGGAATATCTTGTGTCCCCTTGCCTTAATCTCCTTTACAATAGAAGGGCCTTCTGCATAGTAGAGCTCCATTCCTATTTTAACAAAGGGCTTTTTGCCGGTAAATTTGTCAAGAAATGCGAAGGTTTTTTCCGCGCTGTCGAAGTCACAGGCGATAATAACGTCTTTTCCCATTTTAGTCTTCCTTTCGAAATTTTCATCGTTATTATTTTATCATAATTTAATAGTAAAATCAATAGATTATAGAAATATTTTGCGCGTAAGAAAAAATGCTATAAAATAAACCCGATGAGGAATCGAATGAAACCTCATCGGCTAATCTTTTTGTAAATTTTACTTTACTTTTTTTGCAATATTGAAGACAAAAAGCTGAATGCGGTGCGAAAAAGGAGCAAGACTGCCTTGTCAATCTACACTCCATTTAAACAATTCCTTGAAATCGTTGTAACAGGTCTTGCAGATCCAGCTTTCGCTGCTCTTCTCGTAATAGCCGTTGCACAGATCATCGGGGATATTGCTGAATCTATTAGCACTATGATCCTTACCACAAAAATTCAAATTGGTTGAAATGATCCTTCAACGTATATTTGCCTTCAAAAACATAATTAACTATATTTTCGGCTGTGCCATAAAAAATCATTTTGGGATCATCATAATTTTCAGCGTCATAAAGTCTTGTAAAAGGGTATATTGTTTTTTTGGAATCTCCGTCGTGATTCGCACTTTGATAATCAGGTTGAAGAAAATAACAATTACCGTTAATATAGAATTCTATTTCTTCACCGCACCGCATAGAAAAAATCAAATCATCAACATGCATTTTATGTTCTCCCCCTCTTTTATGAAAATTGCATACGCAATCTATTCATAATAATTATATCAAAGGATAACGTTGTTGTCAACCCGTGCTCTGCAACGTAAAAGCGG
>JAZSIJ010000007.1:0-3274 GCA_045533755.1 Eubacteriales bacterium
GCTTTTCCTCAAGCTCGTTGATATTTTTGCGGTCGTTGCCACGGTATGCACCTTCGTCGGCATGCTCGTTATGCTCGGGCTCTCCGACCTCTATCTTGCGGTAAGACTTGCCTTCGTGTGCGGCGCTCCCTACGTTTTGGTGAGCCTTGTACGAGGCCTCATAGACGCGCCGCGTCCGTATGAGGTATATAATGATATATATACCGTCTCGCCGAAGAAAAGGGAGGGGGCGTCCTTTCCCTCGCGCCACGCATTCTCGGTGTTTTCGATAGGAACGGCGCTTCTTTTCGTTTATCCCTCAGCGGCGGCGGATATTTTGGTGCTGGGGATTTTTCTATCGGCGTCGAGGGTTCTGCTCGGGAAGCATTTTGTGCGCGACGTCGTTGCGGGAGGTGTTCTTGGAATTATGACCTCACTTGTCGGAATGCTCATTCTATACTTTTGAAAACTTTAGTCGCTTTGCGACGGAACGGAGAATAAATTATGAAGGTAACATGGCTTACGCAGGCAGGACTGCTTTTCGACACGGGAAAGCTCAGAATTATGGTAGACCCCTATCTTTCGGACTCGGTTGGAAAAAAATGCCCCGAAAAGACGCGGAGAATACCCGCAGACGAGAAATATTTTGATATAGACCCCGACGTGATACTCATAACCCACGACCACCTCGACCACCTCGACCCCGAAACGCTCGGAGCGCTTCTTGAAAGGGCGAAAAAGCCGATAACCTTCCTAGCCTCAGAGAACGCCTACTATAAGCTTCTCGAGCTTGGAGGCGGTCACAACTACGTCCTTCTCGCGCCCCACTCGGTCTGGAGTCAGGGAGGTGTGACCTTCTATTCGGTTAAGGCGGAGCACAGCGACAGGACTGCGGCAGGCTTCATTATCGACGACGCAAAGAAGACCTACTACGTCAGCGGAGACACCCTCTACAACTACGACGTTATCGACGATGTGCTTGACCTTGTAGAAGGCGGAGTTGACTACGCATTCCTCCCCATAAACGGCGTCGGCAACAATATGAATGCAAAGGACGCGGCTGATTTTGCCTATGAGATAGGAGCAAAGTGCGCCGTGCCCGTCCACTACGGGCTTTTCGATTCTATCGACCCCTCGGAGTTCGACTTTGAGGACGCTCTCGTGCTTATGCCCTACGAGGAGCGAAAGCTCTGATATTTTTCACAGAAAAACGGCACGGACTGTTGACAAGACTCGCAGTCCGTGCTATAATATTTTCGCAAAGCGATACACTCAAGCAGGGAAAGCGTGGTGAAAATCCACCGCAACAGCCATTGCCGTAATGGAATCAGCCGTGTCCTAAGTCGGAAGGCCTGCCGCTTTGTTTTGGTACGTCATTTTGCGTAAGACCGAAAAGATAAAAGTTTTGTCTTTTCTATCGCCGTTTCCTCCCTCTCGACGTATGTAGATACGCCTTCGGGTCGGAAAGCGACGATTCTTCCTGCAAACTGACTGTCCAAAAAACATTTGGAAGCATTCCTTGGGCAAACGGAGGAAAAAGCCAAGCGGACGGTATATTCACGCCCGT
Source organism: Eubacteriales bacterium (assembly GCA_045533755.1). GTDB lineage: Bacteria > Bacillota > Clostridia > Oscillospirales > CAG-272 > UBA1740. Next base: position 1,547 of record JAZSIJ010000007.1, read on the forward strand.
TTTGCGTCCCCGCGCCGAGTGGTGCAGGGGCTTTCTTTTTTTACTCGGAATGTCTCCCCGTAATCAAAAAAGAAAAAGGAGACAAAAAAATGAAAAGAATTTTATCACTTATCCTCGTAGCAGTTATGCTGCTCTCGCTGGTCGCCTGCGGCGGCACGCTCGGCGAGCAGGGTGACGTCAGTGTCGTTATTGAGAACCGCGACGGAACCTACACCGTCTACAAGGCATACCTTGAGGACGTATCAAACAAGGGAGAGGGCGTGTACGGCGTCATTCAGTACCTGATGGATAGAGAGGACAACCCTCTCACCGCAGATATCGTTGACTCGACCTACGGCGCTTACGTTAACGCGATAGGTACACTCACACCCGATACAACAAAGAACGAATACGTTTGCCTCTATACCTCACTTGAGCGGGATTTTGATACCAGCGATTACGTTAAAGAGCTTGAATACGAGGGTATCACGCTGAAGACCTCCGGCTTTGGCTTAACGTCTATGTCGGCAGAAAAGGGAACTGTGATTCTCTGCAGGATAGAGAGCTACTGATATGAAAATCGCACCTAAAAGGAGAGTCCTCTCGGGTGCAAAGGCTATTGCGCTCGTCGGTATTACGGCTGCTACCGTCGAGTGCGCCAAGCTAGCACTCTCGGCTCTTCCGAACATTGAGGTCGTGACACTTCTCGTTGCTCTTTACGGCTACGTCTTTGGCTGGTACGGAGTTCTTTCGGCTATCGTTTTCGTCAGTATTGAGCCGATAATCTACGGCTTTGGCACTTGGGTTGTTTCCTATTATATTTATTGGCCTCTCGTTGCCCTTGTCTTTATGGCGCTCGGTAAAGCTCGGCTGAAAAACAGGTGGCTTCTCACGGCGGCACTCGGTCTGACTTTCTTCTTCGGAGTTCTCACCTCGCTCGTTGACGTCGGGCTTCTTTCCGGAAACTTCGACAATTTTCTATACCGCTTCGGCGTCTATTACGCGCGCGGAATAGTATTTTACGCGATACAGCTCGCCTGCAATGCCGTGCTTTTCCCGCTTGCGTTTAATTTCCTTGCTGACAAGCTCTCGAGGCTTCGGGGGCAGTTTTTCAGGTAGAATTTTCAAAAAATGAATAAAGCCTCTCTTTTCGGTCAAGCATTGAAGTCGGAAAGAGAGGTTTTTTATGAAAAAAAGCATTTTACCCGTCTGCGTTTCGCTGCTTTTGGCGACTATGCTGATGGCGCTTATGCCCACCGAGGCAGACGCCGAGATTTACTCCGACACCCTGAGGCTACATATCCTCGCCGCCTCTGACACAGAGGAGGACCAAGCCTTGAAGCTCGCCGTGCGCGATGCAATTCTTGCGGAATACTCCTCGGAGCTGTCGGGACAAGACGGGCTTGACGGCGCGCTCGCCGAAGCAGAGAGGCTTCTCGACGATATAAAAAACACGGCAGAGGAGTGCGTGAGAGAAAACGGCTACGGCTACTCGGTCGAGGTTTCGCTCGGCGAGGAGTGGTACGACACTCGCGAGTACGAGAGCTTTTCGCTTCCGCGCGGGGTGTATAGCTCTCTCATAATCAAAATAGGCGAGGGCAAGGGTCGAAATTGGTGGTGCGTGATGTATCCGCCGATGTGTCTTGATATGGCGCTCGACGCTCCCTCGGACGACTGGGTGTCGGGCTACACCGACGAGGAGCTTTCCTTGATTTCGGGCGGAAAATACAGGGTGAAATTCAAGCTTCT
>JAZSIJ010000104.1:0-4875 GCA_045533755.1 Eubacteriales bacterium
TCTGCCGCCGACAAAAGATGAGACTTCATCGCGTCGCAGTCGAGAGTTGGGGCGAGCTCGGAGAGATTTACAACCCTCGACCTTATAGACTTGACGCCCTTTGACTCGAGCTTTGCCTTCGGCGGCGTGAGATAACGCCCGAGCTTTTCTGTATCCGCGCTTATAAGAAGTGTTCCGTGGTGATAGGAATGCCCCTTGCTGTTGTAAAAGGCGTTTCCCGAGAATTTTCTGCCATCTGCCAGAATATCGTTCCGCCCCGAGAGCTCGGTGCAGATACCCGCCAAAAGACAGGCGCGGCGGATTACCTCCATATTCCTTGCAACGTCGAGGTTTTCGGTGGAAGAAATGAAGGTGAAATTCAGATTTCCAAGGTCGTGAAAGACGGCTCCGCCGCCAGACAGACGCCGCGCAAGCCTGCCCCCCTCACTTGCAAGAAGCTCGGTACGGCACTCCGAAAAGGCATTTTGATTTTTGCCTATGACAACGGTGCTTTGGTTTTGCCACAGGTATAAAATAACGGTTTCATTATCCACCGTGTCGAAAAGGATTTTTTCTGTGGCAAGGTTAACGTAGGGGTTCGCGGTATGGCTGATATAAAATTGAAGATTTTTAATCATAACCCTTCCTTTTGGCAATTTTATATCAATATTTTATTATAAATTGTGAAAAATGTCAATAGACAAAACGCAAAAGCTGTGATATAATTATGTTATAAAATGTTATAAAATCAAATTTTCGAAACAGGAGGAGCTATGAACCGTATTAGACAGGAGCAGATAAAGAAATACGTGGAGAGCAAGAATATTGCGACGATTCAGGAGCTGCGCGAGCTTTTCCCCGAGGTTTCTCTGATGACCCTGCACAGAGATTTGAGTGCGCTCGAGGATATGGGAATCATAACGAAGTACCGCGGCGGCGTGCGCTCGGTGCATCAGCTTGACGATATTGAGTTCAACATCAGAATGAAGGAGAACACTGCCGGCAAGATTTCTATGATGAAAAAGGCGATGAAGCTTTTGCGGCCGCAAAGCTCTGTCTTCCTTGACACCAGCACGTCTAATATTATTTTGGCGCGCAATCTGCCTGATATGGATATAAACATTACAACGATTAGCCCCAATATTGCACTTGAGCTTTGCCGACTGAAAAACGCTACGATTAACCTTTGCGGCGGTATGATGAACCCGAGGACGCTTTCGGTGTCGGGCATAAATACCCTTGAAATCCTTGAGAAAATCAACATTGACCTCGCTTTTATCGGCGTTTCGGGCTGCTCGAGTGAGGTTGGCTTTACCTGCGGAACAGAGGCGGATATGCTCGTAAAGCGGGTCGTGATAAAAAAGGCGCGCACCAGAGTTGTTCTTTGCGGAGCAGACAAGCTAAAGCGTCTGATGCCATATACCTTTGCAGGATTTTCCGACGTTGACTACATTATCAGCGACGAGCCCTTGCCCGAGGACTTTGTAAAAAGATGCGAGGAGTGCGGCGTTAAAATACTGTAGTACATATAAATAAGGATTAAATTTTTAAAAACCGATTGACATAAATGTTATAATATGTTATAATTAACCGATAAACTTTTTAAAGGAGGATTTGTTTTGGCAAATGCTGTTGTTATGCCCAAGGCCGGTATTACAGTTGAGAGCTGTATAATCGGAACGTGGGAAAAGAAGGTTGGAGATACGATAAAGGTGGGAGATATTCTCTTTACCTATGAAACGGATAAGGCTAGCTTCGAGTGCGAATCTACCGCAGAGGGCACGCTTCTTGAGATTTTCTATAACGAGGGAGATGAAGTACCCTGCCTTATAAACGTATGTGCAGTTGGTAATCCCGGAGAGGATTGCTCGGCACTCCGTCCCGACTCCGCGGCTGCTCCCGCGCCCGCGGCAGAGGAAAAGCCCGCCGCAGAAAAGGCGGAGGAGAAGAAGGAGGCAGCACCCGCTCCGGTTGCTACGACGGTAGCCGACGGCGGAAGGTCTGCTATTTCTCCGAGAGCGAGAAAGCTCGCAGAGCGCGCAGGCATTGATGCCTCTCTCGCAACCCCCACAGGCCCTAACGGAAGAATTATCGAGCGCGACGTAAGGGAGCTTATGGAGAATCCCGTCGCCGCAGTAGCAAAGGAGGAGGCTGCTCCCGCACCCGCCGCTAAGGCAGTGGCAGACGAGGCAGAGTACACCGACGTTAAGTTCAGCGGAATTCGCCGTGCGATAAGCAAGTCGATGCACACCTCGCTTTCCACTATGGCTCAGCTTACGCATACACACTCCTTTGACGCTACTACGATTCTTAATTACCGCAAGATGCTCAAGGCGGCAGAGGGAGACTTTGCAGGCATTACGCTTGGCGATATAGTTCTCTATGCAGTTTCGAGAACGCTTCTTAACCACCCCGACCTTAACGCGCACATGCTTGACGATAACAACATTCGTCTCTTCAAGCACGTAAATCTCGGCGTGGCTGTTGATACTCCCAGAGGACTTATGGTTCCTACCATTTTCCGTGCTGACGAGAAGAGCCTTCTTGAAATTTCAAAGGAGGTAAAGGCGCTTGCGGCAGAGTGCCGCGAGGGTAACATCAGCCCCGATAAGCTCTCGGGCGCAACCTTCACGGTTTCTAACCTAGGCAGCCTTGGAGTTGAGTCCTTCACTCCGGTTATCAATCCTCCCCAGACCGGTATTCTCGGCGTTTGCTGCACCACCGACCGAGTAAGAAAGAAGGCCGACGGCTCGATTGACGTTTACCCCGCAATGACGCTCAGCCTTACCTACGACCACCGTGCCGTAGACGGCTCGCCGGCTTCGAGATTCCAGAAGGATCTTTGTAAGAATCTTGAAAACTTCACCGCGCTTCTTGCAAAATAAGGAGATAGAATATGGAAATTTTTGATTTGTTGGTTTTGGGCGGCGGCCCCGGCGGATATCTTTGTGCCGAGCGCGCGGCTCAGGAGGGAATGAAGGTTGCCGTCTTTGAGAAAAAGGCACTTGGCGGCACCTGTCTTAACGAGGGCTGTATCCCCACGAAAACGCTTTTGAACTCCTCGAAGATGTACAGACACGCAAAGGAGAGCGAGGCGTTTGGCGTTACGGCAACCGGCGTTACATACGATCACGCAAAGGTTGTTGACAGAAAGAATAACGTAGTGAAGACTCTCGTTGCAGGTGTCGGCGCTACTATGAAGGCAAATAAGGTTACCGTGGTTACGGCAAATGCCGTAATCAAGGGCAGAAGCGAAAACGGCTTTGCAGTTGAGGCAGACGGTGTGCTCTACGAGGGCAAGCGCCTTACCATCGCGTCGGGCTCCGAAACGGTAGTTCCTCCCGTTCCCGGACTTAAGGAGGGGCTTGCCTCGGGATTCGTTCTTACTAACCGCGAGGTTCTTGACGAAAAAACGCTCCCGAAGACCCTTGTGGTTATCGGCGGCGGCGTTATCGGTCTTGAGATGGCGTACTACTTTGCAAGCGTCGGCGTTTCGGTTACCGTAATCGAGATGATGCCTAAAATTGCAGGCGCAACCGACCCTGAGATTTGTAAGGTTCTTACCGATGCCTTCGTAAAGCGCGGAATGACCTTCAAGCTTTCCTCCAAGGTGCTCGAGGTTAAGTCGGGCAGTGTAATCTACGAGGAAAACGGCGAAAAGAAGGAGATAGCCTGCGATAAGGTTCTTCTTTCGGCAGGACGTAAGCCCTCCACCGCCGGCATCGGAATTGAAACGCTCCAGCTCGATATGGACAGAGCGGCTATCAAGACCGATAGACATCTTTGCACTAACGTTTCGGGCGTTTACGCTATCGGTGACTGCAACGGAAAGCTGATGCTTGCTCACACCGCATACAGAGAGGCGGAGGTTGCCGTTAACCATATGGTTGGCAAAAACGACGAGATGCGCTACGACGTAATTCCCTCGGTTATCTATACCGACCCCGAGGTAGCAAGCGTCGGTTACAGCAAGGAGGCCGCAGAGGAAAAGGGAATGAAGGTCAAGGAGATCAAGCTTCCCATGTCCTACGCAGGCCGCTATCTTGCAGAGAATGAGGGCGGCAAGGGCTTCATAAAGCTCGTAGTAGATACCGATAAGAACCGTCTTGTCGGCTGTCACATGGTCGGCTCTTACGCCTCCGAGATAATCATGACTGCTACGATGATGATTGACACCGAGCTCACCCCCACCCGTCTTAAGAAGCTCGTATTCCCGCACCCCACCGTCGCAGAGATTATTCGCGAAGCTATTTTCCACATATAAAAATAATACATTAAGGAGAAATAAAAATGCCAAAGAGTTTATTCGTAGACCCCAAGGAAACACTCGCACCCGGTAAAATTACCTTCAAGAGCATTCCCGTAAACGCCTACAATAAGACCATCAAGGAGGAGAGAAGCCGTTACAGCGACGCCGACCTCGTCCGTATCTACCGTGATATTACCGTTCTTCGTGAGTTTGAGTCGATGCTCAACCAGATCAAAACTCAGGGACTTTACAACGGTATTGAAACCACATATCCCGGCCCTGCTCACCTTTCCATCGGACAGGAGGCGGCTGCAGTAGGTCAGGCGTACCTTCTTGACCAGAACGACTTCTCGTTCGGCTCTCACCGCAGCCATTCCGAGATTCTTGCAAAGGCACTTTCCTGCATACATAAGCTCTCAGAGCAGGAGCTTATGACAATTATGGAGGGCTTCCTTGGCGGCTCGGCGCTTCGCGCTACCGAGAAGCTTGGCCCTGTAAGCGACGTTAAGGAGCTTGCTATCCGCTTCATTCTTTACGGAACACTTTCAGAGATATTCGCTCGTGACACCGGCTTCCACAAGGGTATGGGCGGCTCGATGCACGCATTCTTCCTGCCCTTCGGTATCTATCCCAACAACGCTATCGTC
>JAZSIJ010000157.1:0-11299 GCA_045533755.1 Eubacteriales bacterium
ACCTGAAACCAGCGCGTCTGCCGTTCCGCCACATCCGCATTTTTTAGTTTTTCGTCCTCTATTTTTACACGGGAAGGACACCCGAGGCGGTGCTTACTTTTCGGATAAATCTTACTTTTCAGCATACTCCGCAGAAGTTACACAGAGGTGACGTTATCTGAAACCAGCGCGTCTGCCGTTCCGCCACATCCGCATTTTTTAGTTTTCGTCCTCTATTTTTACACGGGGAGGACGCCCGAGACGGTGCTTACTATTGAGTCAGACTCTTTCAGCATACTCCGCAAGTTGTATAAAACGCATTTTTGCGGTTTTATCTTTTGTAAGGAATGTTTTTATCCCGAAGAAATCTTAAAAATTCCTCGGGGCTTCCGATGGTGAAGCCCGATTTATCCAATACATAGGCTTGCCGTTGCGATATAAAAAGGTAAATATCCTGCTCGGATTCCATAACCTTAACTATTGCTGAATAATTTAACTCAGAGGCTTCGGTTCCGCTTTTAATTGTTGCTGAAATTTTAAAGGTGACCTCATCAAATTCGTAAACAATATCGGCGTTTAGTCCAACTGCCTTGTTGATAGTGAAACGCGGCAAAATGAAACTGCAAAAAACACAGATTATATCACTAAACAAAACGAGCCCGAAGCAAAGCCAAGTAGTATTATACTGCGGGTCAAGTGCAAGACTTATGGCAAATGCAACCGTGATTAATACGGTACATACAATCATTAAAGACCAGAAAACTCTTTTTGTGAGAGCAACAAAGCTGTTGAATCTTAGCAACCGTTCCTTGTCATAAACTGTTTGGACTGAGAATTTCATATATAATCATCCTTTTGCGGTGGTTTCGCCATGCCGTCGAAGGCCGAAGCCACGTCCACGTACTGCATTATTCTATCATACCGCGTTATATTTGTCAAGGCTTTTTGCAAAAATTCGGTTTCTCCCGCAAATGAATTTTCGTTTTCTCTTAATTGACAAGTCTCTCGGTTTGTGATATACTTTATCCGTAAAGAATGAAGTAAATCAAGGGGAGCTATCGTTGTGGGATTTATTCAAGAGAGGCGCTGTCTGTCGGGAAATGCGCTGAAGCTTATAGCCTGCTTTTTCATGGTTATTGACCACGTGGGGCTCATTTTGCTTCCACAATATTATATACTGCGCGTGCTTGGCAGGCTTGCATTTCCAATCTTCGCGTTTATGATTGCCGAGGGAGCAAGGCACACTCGGAGCAGACTTCGCTATTTTCTCACGGTTTTTGTTTCTGCCGTAACGGTTCAGACGGTGCTTCATATTTTTACGCACTCGCTCGAGATGTCGATATTCGTCACATTTTCGCTATCCCTGCCGCTGATTTACGCGTTCGATTTTGTAAAAAGAACGCTAATCGCAATGGAACACTCGGCGGCGAAAATCTCACTTTCGATTTTCATATTTGCTTTTGCCGCAGTCGGCGCCTTTTGTATTTGCGATATGCTTGACGTTGATTACGGCTTTCTTGGAGTGATGACGCCGGTTATTACCAGCCTTTTTATGATGCCAAAGGGTGCGCCCGCCGAGTATAAACGCTTTGACGAGCTGCCGGTGCACGTCGCGGCATGCGGAATAGCGCTTCTGCTCCTTTCGGGAATGGGGAAGGGCATTCAGGCGTATTCCTTGCTTTCTCTGCCGCTTTTGCTTCTCTATTCGGGAAAGCGGGGAAAATTGAAGCTTAAGTATTTCTTCTACCTCTTTTATCCCCTGCACCTTGCATTGATTTGGGGAATAGCCGTGCTTATTTTCCATTAAAGTGAAGACCGCCGCCTCTCTTTGAGTATCATTAAAAAGTTTTTTCAAAAATACCTCTTTCACCTTGACTTTTCATTCGTGAAGATGTATAATGATATAGGTGGAAGATTTTGCTTTCGCCGATTAGTCAAAATTTCCATATCGGAGGTAAAAAATGGAAAAATATGTACCCGTCGTGGTAATCAAGGAAATGTCGGAAACCGACAAAATTCTAGTAGCTCTCAAAAATAACGGACTCAATACGGCGGAGATAACCTTCCGTACCGCTTGCGCGGCAGAGGCTATCGCCTACGCATGCAAGAACTATCCCGATATGTCTATCGGTGCAGGCACCGTTATCAACGCCGAGCAGTGCGAGGCGGCTCTCGCTGCAGGCGCACAGTTTATAGTTTCTCCCGGTCTTTCGGTTGCAGTTGCAAAGATTTGTAAGGAGAAAAATATCCCCTACTATCCCGGTTGCGTAACCCCCACCGAGATTATGGCGGCTCTTGAGCTTGGTATCACTACCGTCAAGTTCTTCCCCGCGAACGTATACGGCGGACTTAAGGCGCTCAAGGCACTTTCCGCGCCCTTCCCGCAGGTTACCTTCATTCCCACCGGCGGTGTTGACAGAAGCAACATCGACGAGTTCCTTGCATTTGATAAGATTGTTGCCATTGGCGGCAGCTTCTTCGTAAAAGAATCACTTGAGAAAATGGAGAATAAGTAAAATGAAAAAAGTTGTTACCTTTGGCGAGCTTATGCTCAGACTTCAGCCCTATAACTACGAGAGATTCGTACAGTGCGACCACGTAGAGTTCACCTTCGGCGGCGGCGAGGCTAACGTTGCAGTTTCTCTTGCTAACTACGGTATGGACGCGGCTTACGTTACAAAGCTTCCTGCTCACGCAATAGGTCAGGCGGCTGTTAACTCGCTTCGCCGCTACGGCGTTGACACCTCCAAGATTGTTCGCGGCGGTGACAGAGTCGGTATCTACTTCAACGAGAAGGGCGCATCGCAGAGAGGCTCGGTTTGCATCTACGACAGAGCAAACTCGGCTATCGCAAAGGCTACCACCGCTGATTTCGATTGGGACGCTATCTTCGAGGGCGTGGATTGGTTCCACTTCACCGGTATTACTCCCGCGCTTGGCGCAAACGTTGTTGAAATCTGCCGCGAGGCTTGCAAGGCTGCTAAGGCAAAGGGCATCAAGATTTCCTGCGACCTTAACTACCGCGGTAAGCTCTGGACTCGTGACGAGGCAAGAGCGGCTATGACCGACCTTTGCCAGTACGTTGACGTCTGCATCTCCAACGAGGAGGACGCAAAGGACGTCTTTGGCATTGAGGCTGAGGCTACCGACATCTACGGCGGTAAGCTCAATCACGAGGGTTACAAGTCGGTTGCAAAGCAGCTTGCTGACAAGTTTAACTTCGAGTACGTTGCAATTACTCTCCGTGAGAGCCATTCTGCTTTCGACAACGGCTGGTCGGCTATGCTCTATAACGTAGCTGACGACGAGTACTGCTTCTCGAAGAAGTACGACCTTCACATCATCGACCGCGTAGGCGGCGGCGACTCCTTCGGCGGCGGTCTTATCTACTCGCTTATGAACGGCAAGACCACCCAGGCGGCAGTTGAGTTTGCGGTTGCGGCTTCTGCTCTTAAGCACTCCATCGAGGGCGACTACAACATGGTTACTCTCGCAGAGGTAGAGAAGCTCGCAGGCGGCGACGGCTCGGGAAGAATTCAGAGATAAATTAGAGTTTGCATAATTCATATAGACGAAGAGGCTTGGAAACGAGCCTTTTCTTTTTTTGCCTTCCGGCCTACATTTGCGCATTTCTTGAGGAAAATTTAAAAAGGCTCTTGACAAGGGATTGTGTTTGTTGTATGATTTAAGTAGTACAAGAAAAAGTGAGGTGTCTATATGGCTTGGAGCTTTCGCTCCGGCGTGTCGCTATCGGTACAAATAGTCGACCGACTCCGAGCAGACATATTGGGCGGAGCTTATCCGCCGGGCGCGCCGTTTCCTACGGTCAGGCAGCTTGCCCGCGAGGTGGCGGTGAACCCGAATACTATGCAAAAGGCGCTTATACTCCTCGAGAGCGAGGGACTGCTCGTTACCCACGGCACGGCGGGCAGACTTGTCACCGACGACGGCGAGATAATCGACCGCGCGCGGCAGCTGGAGCTCGATAAATTCGTAGCCTCTGTAATTCGCGAGGCAAAGAGCTCCGGCATCGAATGCAGCGAGCTTGTTGAAAAAATTGAGAAAGGCTGGAAAAACGATGAACGGTAATGATATTATTTTACCCGCAGAAGATGCACCGATACTGCGGTGCGAGCATCTGAAAAAGAGTTACGGAAGCAAGACGGTGCTCCGCGATTTCAGCATCTCTTTGCCGAAGGGCAGGATTATAGGACTCCTCGGACCTAACGGCTGCGGAAAGTCCACGCTTTTGAAGCTTGTGTCGGGGCTCTTAGTTCCCGACTCCGGTACTATCGAGATATGCGGCCTCGCGCGCTCGGAGTTCACGAACTCGTTGATATCCTATCTCCCCGAGAGAAGCTATTTTTCGAGCTCTATGCGCGTCAGCGAGCTAATTGAGATTTTCAGTGATTTCTACGCCGATTTCGACAGACCGCTTGCCGAGCAGATGCTGAAGGATTTGGCGATTCCCTCGGGCTCGTCGCTCAAAACTCTCTCGAAGGGAATGAAGGAAAAGACACAGCTTGCGATGGTAATGTCGAGAAAAACCAGGCTTTATATGCTCGATGAGCCCATCGGCGGCGTAGACCCCGCATCGCGCGAGTACATTCTCGACAGGATCATAGGCGGCTACAGTAATGATGCCACAGTAGTGATCACGACGCATCTTATATCCGACATAGAGCCGATACTTGACGAGTTTGCCTTTATGGGCTACGGCGGCGAGATAATCCGCTCCGGTTCTGCCGACGAGGCAAGAGAAAAGTACGGTAAATCTCTCGACGAGCAGTTCAGGGAGGTGTTCAAATGCTGAAAAAATGCTTGAAATACGATCTTCGCGCCATCTTTCGTCTTTGGCTGATACTGAGTATAATCGTCATCTCGGTGGCGGTTGTATTCGGAGCTTTGGCGAAGGGCTTCGAGGCGAGCGACGATATGCCGCTTCTGCAGGCACTCACGGCACTTTTGCTAATACCTTCCATGATGGCACTTGCGGTTTACCCCGCGGCAATAGCGGTGATTATAAGCGTAAGATACTACACGAGCTTCTATACCGACGAGGGCTATCTCACGTTCACGCTTCCCGTCAAGCGCTCGACGCTCTATAACTCCAAGCTTATAAGCGCGGCAATATATATGCTCGCCACGACTCTGGTAATGGCCTTTGCCATCGCGATTATCGGCAGCGTGCCCTCGGCCTTAACCGAGGGGTATTCGATGCTCGATATGCTTCGAGATTTGGGAGGAGTCGTTTCGGGAATCGCAGGAAGCGGCTTCTTCGGAATAATGATACTTATAACGCTTCCGATAACCGCGTTTGCATCCGGTGCTTTTTCGGTACTGTTCTATTACTTCTGTGTCACCTTCGGGTCGATGATTGCAAAGAAAATGAAGATACTGGCTATAATCGGCACCTTCTACGTCGGCAGTGGCATAGTGGGAACGCTGTTCTATATCGCCATTTACGCCGCTATTTTTGGAGCTGCGTTCTTTGCTATGGGCTCCGTGGCAAACGAGATCGCCGCGATCGTGTGGCTTGCCATTATGATGGTGACCGCCATTATTGTGATGTCGTGCGGATTTTTGTATCGCTTTACCCTTTCGCTTATAGAGCGAAGGCTGAATCTTGCATAGGAGGTGGACAGAGTGAAAAACAAAGTTATAAAAATTTCGGCTCTAATCCTCATTCTCCTCTCGCTGCTTTCCTTCGTCGGATGCTATGCGGAATATTCCGATTGGGAGCTCTCAGAGGACGAAACAGTGCTCATCGAGTCGCCTCGATATACCGACAGCTACTATTTTGTAGGCACTCTTATAGGCTACGAGCTCTCCGGAAGCCAGATACGCTACGAAGACTATTTGTATTCCGAGCTGAAGGATAGAAATTATACGGTTTATTCCCCCGATTACGAGTCGGATACCGTATATCTTTATAATTCGTCAAGCAAGATTGTATGCGTTTACGCCACGGAGGGCGGTGGCGAGGCCGCAAAGTCCTTTATGGCAGGAAATTCGGCGTACACGAGGCTCATAAATGCTGACGGCGAAGCGGCGCGTGACATCGGAGAGGTCGGACGTGAAGAGCTCGACAACCTTGTTGCAGACACTCCGATAGACGTGCAGAGACTACTCGACAGACTCGTCTACGAGGTAAAGGCTTTTGATGCGACCGGCACGCTCTCGCGCACTCACGGCGGAGTATATGAGCTCGAAGGAGCATACCTCTACGTCAACTACGATGCTCTCGATAATTCCTGCTTCAATGCCGACGGAAGCTTCTCATATCGCTCGGGAAGTGTAAACGTCGCACAGCTCGACCCGAGCCTTGATTATCTCTTTGACGAGGAGAGTTTTGAGCACTACAACCACTTTAGCTACGAATACGAGGAGGGCATCTACGACGAGGAAGGATCGGAAAGGGGCAGGGCGTTCGGTCTTCTCGTGATTTCGTTGGTTATCGCGGTGTTTGCTTTCGGTCCATGCGCCCTAGCACTCGTGCTTATGATAGTAGACCTTGCGCGCAAGGGATTCAAGCGCACGAGAGCTACCACCTACGTTATAGGGGGCGCGGCACTCGTGGGTATAGTTTGTGAAGTTTTAATGATAGTCTTATTTTTCCATGGCGCTTGAGTAGGGCCTCACGGGGCGAGTCTTTGCCAAAGACTCGCCTTTTTTTATGGCTTTTTTGCCCTTGGAATATTGACAAACCGCTTATTTTGTGATATACTCAAGTGGCTTAAAAATAAATTGAGATTATCTCAATAAGCCGAGGTTAAAATGAGAAAAAATGTGTTAAGTGAGCTTGAAAGCCGTAGAATTTTTATGAGACCTGCAGAGCGAAGAATAGCAGATGCAATACTTCGCGATCCAAGGCGGCTAACCGAGCTTTCGATGGTTAATCTTGCTGAGCTTGCAGGGGTTTCGCAGGGAAGCGTAGTTAATTTTTCAAAGCGTCTTGTAGGCGGAGGTTATCCGCTTCTGAAGCTAAAGATAGCCGAGTCACTTGCTGTAAGCGAGCCTCTGACCGCTGGTGAGGGGAAATGTCCGGCAATGAAAAAAGCTCTCGGTAAAATGCTTGATGACGCTACCCGTGCGATGAAAAACACCGCAGAGATTAATTCCGACGAAACGCTTGCCCGCGTTTCAGATATGATAATGAAAGCATCGCGCGTAGAGCTTTGCGGTCTGTTTCGCTCTGCGGTTGTTGCTACGGATTTTTGCTATAATCTCATACAGATAGGAATTGCGGCGACTTATATCAGCGATGCTCTTACCTCTGCGGCATCTGCATCGCTGCTCTCGCCCGACAGCGTTCTTGTTGCCATTTCTCTCTCAGGTCAGACGAAGGACGTCATCGACGCGGTGAGAAACGCTAAGGAAAACGGAGTGCCTATTATTGCTATCACCTGTAATCCTTCCTCGCCTCTCGCTTTAATTGCCGACGAGATACTTATTTCAGCGGTAAGCGGCGGCGTTGATTACGTAGGAGAAAACTCCGAGGCAAGACTCTCACAGATGCTTATTGCCGACACCGTTTGCGCCTATATAGGAGAAAAGCTTGGAGCAAACAAAAGCGGCGTGCAGTCGCGCATTCGTGATATTCTCGATTCCCACAGCATTTTTGAAAAATAATCTTAACGCCGTGCTTCTTTAAGAGAAACGCTTCAACTATAGAGCCGGAGCTTTGCCGTGGAAAATATCAAACAAACGCTTGAGGTATAAAATGAAGCTTTCAAAAAACGCAAAAAACGCGATATACATAGGAACACTCTGCTCGGTGTCATATCTTGCCGTATATATTGCAAGAAATATACTATCTGCGATAACGCCCGAAATACTTGAGGAGGGACTTCTCACAAAAGAGGTTCTCGGAACGCTATCCTCGGCATATTTTACCTTCTATGCCGTCGGTCAGCTTATAAACGGAATAATAGGCGATAGAATTAAGGCAGTTTATATGATGAGCGTGGGGCTTCTTTTTGCGGGGGTTACCGGATTTATGTTCCCGCTCTTTATTGGGGGCGGTGTCTGGCTTGTCTTGATTTACGGAATGACGGGATTTTTCCTCTCGATGATATACGCCCCGATGACGCGCGTAGTAGCCGAGTCGACCGACCCTATACACGCGGTCAGGTGCTCGCTCGGTTACACCTTTGCGTCCTTCTCCGGCTCACCCGCGGCAGGACTTCTCGCTGCAATGTTCGTGTGGTATGATGCCTTCAATCTGTCGAGCGGCATACTCGTGGCTATGGCTGTCGTATGCTTCGTCATGTTTTTAGCCTTTGAGAAGCGCGGAATCGTGAAATACGGAGCAAAGGGAGGCGCGGCAATGGCCGCCGAAGCTCCAAGCGGACTCGTTTCAAAAATCAAGCTTCTTATAAGACATGACATAATTCGCTTCTCGGCTATCTCTATGATAACCGGAGTAATAAGAACGGCGGTGCTGTTCTGGATGCCCACTTATTTTAACGAGCATCTCGGCTACGGTACCGAAGCCTCGGCACTTATTTTCACCGTTGCAACGCTGGTCATTTCCGCAAATTCCTTTATCGCAATCGGACTTTACGAGCTTCTCGGCAGGCGCAGGACGCCCGCACTTCTTATCCTTTTCGGAGTGTCTGTTCTTGCCTTTCTTCTTACCTTCTTTGTCACTTCGCCGATACTCAACATAATCTTTCTCGTGCTTGCCGTTATAGGCTCTAACGGCTCGGCGTCGATACTGTGGAGCGTGTATTGCCCAAGCCTTTCGGACACCGGAATGGTTTCAAGCGCGACCGGATTTCTCGACTTTTTAAGCTATATGGCGGCGGCAATAGCAACCGCCGTGTTCGGCAACATGGTCAGTCTGGTCGGCTGGGGTAATCTTATTCTTATCTGGGCGGGGCTCACAGCTTTGGGCGTTCTTGTTTTTGTCCCTTGGAGAAAGAAGAATTAAAAATGAATCGCTCATATTATTGACATCGCACCTGCAGTATGCTATAATTGCTCTAAGATAAAACGGAGGAACCAATATGTCACTCTTCAGAAGAATAAACGAAAAAACGGTAAAAATACAGCTCGGGAGCGAGCATATCAGCCTGCGCGCGATAAAACTCGTCACAAACACAGATGTAAACGAT
This sequence comes from Eubacteriales bacterium, assembly GCA_045533755.1. Lineage (GTDB taxonomy): Bacteria > Bacillota > Clostridia > Oscillospirales > CAG-272 > UBA1740. Next base: position 9,099 of record JAZSIJ010000157.1, read on the forward strand.
ACTCTCGTCGAGGAGACGGTCAGAGAGTGCTTCCTCGGCCGCACCGAGCTCTCGCACGGACAGATATTTATAGTAACCGACAGAACGCAGGCGAGGTCTGCCGTCGTAGTCGTTCCCGCGCCCGATTTCGCTATGCCGAGCGCAAAAATAGAGAAGCGCACCTTTATACTGGATACCTGCGGTTATCCCGCGTACTCTGCCGAATGTCCCGCAAATGACGCAGAGCGTGTCGTGCGTGAATGGTACCGTGAGCATTACGCCCCGACCACCATACACTCGATGTCGAACACCTGGGGAGACAGAAACGGCAGAACCCGTGTGTGCGACGAGTTTATCCGCCGTGAGATAGATTCGGGCGCTGATCTCGGACTTGACGTCGTACAGATAGACGACGGTTGGCAAGAGGGCGTGCCTGAGGTTTGGGACGAAGAGAAGAACAGGCTTTTCGAGGGCGATTTTTGGAAGCTGAAAGACGAGATATTCCCGAAAGGAATGAAGCCTCTCGCGGAATATGCGCGCGAGCGCGGCGTAGAGCTTGGTCTCTGGTTTGCACCTCACTCGAGAGGAGTGTTTGAGCATTTTGACCGTGACCTCGCGGTTCTTGAGCGCGCCTATCGCGAGTGGAGCATCCGTTACTTCAAGCTCGATATGATAAGCCTTCCTACGCGTGAGCATTGTGACAAAATGCTTGAGCTTTTAGATAGAATAACGAGCCTTGGAGACGGCGTCTCCGTCGAGCTTGACGTTACCGCGGATAAACGGCTTGGTTATCTGACACCTGCCCCCTACGGTACTATCTTCGTCGAGAACAGATACACCGCATGGGCGAATTATTATCCCCACAGAACGCTGCGCAACGCTTGGATGCTCTCACGCTTCGTGCCGCTGGCTAAGTGTCAGTTTGAGCTTGTCAACCCCGAGCTTTATACTAATAAGTACGACCCTGCCGACCCCTTCCGCCACGGAAGCTATGATGCAGATTATCTCTTTGCTTCGGTGATGCTCTCGAATCCTCTCTTCTGGATGGAAACGCAGTTCCTCTCGGATAAGGCGAGAGCTGACCTTAAGTCTATAATCCCCGTGTGGAAGCAGTACAGAGAAGAGCTTACCCACGCCGATGTGAAGCCCATAGCAGAAGAGCCCTCCGGCGCGTCTCTCACAGGCTTTGCCGCAGATACGGGCGATAGTCTCCATGTTATTCTCTTCCGCGAAGCAACCGAGAGGGATACCTTGACCGTTGATCTCGGAGTTGAGCTTTCGACCCCTGAAATCATAAAAGAGAAATCTCCTGTGGCCGTCGTCACAGACGGCAGCCGCCTTACCGCGACCTTCACCGAAAAGCGTTCATACGTCTGGCTCAAAATCGCTAAAAAGTAAACAAAGCTTTACAAAGCACACACGCCCTGCGGCATTTGCCGCGGGGCGTGTTAAATTTAATATAAGAGCACCCCACGGTTTGCCGTGGGGTGCAGTGCTTGGTTATAGATTTAACCGAGTCTTAAATTACTTGTTGGAAATTGCTGCCTGTGCTGCTGCAAGTCTAGCAATCGGAACTCTGAAGGGCGAGCAAGAAACGTAGTCAAGACCGATCTTGTGGCAGAACTCAACGGATGTGGGGTCGCCGCCGTGCTCACCGCAGATACCTACGTGGAGGTGCTCGTTTGCGGGTCTACCAAGGGTAACAGCCATATTCATAAGCTTACCAACACCGGTGGTGTCGAGTCTTGCGAAGGGATCATTCTCGAAGATCTTTGCGTCGTAGTAAGCGCCAAGGAACTTACCGGCGTCGTCACGGCTGAAGCCGTAGGTCATCTGCGTCAAGTCGTTGGTACCGAAGCAGAAGAACTCTGCCTCCTTTGCGATCTCGTCTGCAGTCAGCGCTGCACGAGGAATCTCGATCATGGTACCAACGGCATACTTCAGAGTAGCGCCTGCAGCTGCCGTCTCAGCTTCGCCGGTAGCAACAAATACATTCTTGACGAACACAAGCTCCTTGATGTCGCCAACCAGCGGAATCATGATCTCGGGCTCAACAGTCCAGTCGGTATGCTTCTTCTGAACATTGATGGCAGGACGGATAACCGCCTTGGTCTGCATCTCAGCGATCTCAGGGTAGGTGACAGTCAGACGGCAGCCGCGGTGACCCATCATCGGGTTCGCCTCGTGGAGGCCTGCGATGATGTTCTTGATGTCAGCAACGG
>JAZSIJ010000057.1:0-6984 GCA_045533755.1 Eubacteriales bacterium
TATCCGCGTCCGTCAGTTCACTATATCCGAGGGAGATCTCATTCTCCGTCCCGAGCAGCTTGCAGAGGAGTTCAAGGGCTGTCTTGATCTTGCAAAATACTGCCTTGAGACGCTCGGTCTCTGGGAGGACTGCTCCTTCCGCTTCTCGCAGTGGGATCCCGCGCGTACCGACAAGTACGGGGGCACGCCTGAGCAGTGGGACGAGGCACAGCGCATAATGGGCGAGCTTCTCGACACTTATCTTGGGCGCGAGAACTACGTTATCGGCATTGACGAGGCGGCATTCTACGGTCCGAAGCTCGACATTCAGTGCAAGAACGTCTTCGGCAAGGAGGACACCATCGTTACCATTCAGGTCGATATGCTTCTCGCGAAGAAGTTCGGCATGGAGTACGTTGACAGAGATAACACGATGAAGACTCCCTACATCATTCACAGAACCTCGATGGGCTGCTATGAGAGAACGCTCGCGCTCATTCTTGAGAAGTACGCCGGTGCTCTTCCCCTCTGGCTTGCTCCCACGCAGGTTGTTGTTATTCCCGTCGTTGCAGACTTTGCCGACTATGCGGCAGAGGTCACGAAGAAGCTTGAGGCTGTCGGCATCAGAGCCGAGCTCGACGACAGAAACGAGAAGCTCGGTTACCGTATCCGCGAGGCACAGGTAACCAAGGTTCCCTACATGGTAGTCGTAGGCGAGGACGAGAAGAATTCCGGCTCGGTTACCGTCAGAGCGCGCGTAGAGGGCGAGGGCGGCAAGTTCTCGGTCGACGAGTTCGTAGCTAAGCTTCTTCATGAGATTGCAACCAAAAAGCACTGATAAAAAGAGTTCTACATTATAACTATATCCCCCGAGGCGACTTGGGGGATTAAAAAAAGGAAACGAAAATGATATACACCATGAAAAATGATTTTCTCACCTGTGAGGTTTCTTCGCGCGGTGCTGAAATACAGTCGGTAAGGTGCACAAGGTGCCAAAAGGAATATATGTGGGAGGGGCGCGAGTTTTGGCATAAGCACGCTCCGCTTCTCTTCCCGATATGCGGCTCTATCACCTCGCCCTACACCTATCGCGGTAAGGAATACTTTATGGATAAGCACGGCTTCATTTCGGTTATGGAGTTCGAGGCTGTTACGGCTTCTGACACCGAGCTCGTTCTGGTTGCGAGGGAAACCGAGGAAACACTCGCCTCTTACCCCTTTGCCTTTGAGTTCACCGCAAAATATACTCTCGACGGAAAGAAGCTTATCAGCGAGTATACGGTAAAGAATAACTCCGGCGAGGTTATGCCCTATATGTTCGGTCTTCACCCCGCGTTTGCGCTTCACGGCGACGCGCCGAAGGAGGAGTTCTACCTTGACTTTGGCAAGGAGATTGTGGCAAAGCAGCACCCCTTAAAGCTTCCCGGCATCTGTCAGAACACCTTCGATAAGGTAATAGAGGGCGGCAAGCTGCATCTCACGAATGAGATATACGATATAAACACTATCATTCTCGACGGAGTTGGAAGCGAGATAGATTTCGTATCTCCTGCCGGCAAGGTATTTCATATGAGCTGGAGTGACAGCTTCGCGCACCTGTGCGTCTGGAAATGGGCTGACGACAATGCGAGATACGTATGCATCGAGCCCTGGACGAACATTCCGTCCGACGCGACAAGGACAGACGACCTTGACGAGAAGAAAATGCAGCGTCTTGTAGTTGGCGGCGAGGATAAATACAGCTACACCTTGGATTTCTGCCTTTAATTAAGTACCGCTTTTAGCGGTTTTTCAGCTCACAAAGGAAAACAAATGAAACGGCTTATAAAATATCTTAGGGGCTATGCCAAGGAGAGTGTTCTCGGTCCCCTGTTCAAGCTTATCGAGGCTTCTCTTGAGCTTGCAGTCCCTCTCATTATCGCCTATATGATTGACAGCGGTATCAAAACCGGTGATACCTCTGCCATAGTTTTTGGCGCGCTCATTTTGCTCTTGCTTGGCGCTCTCGGACTTGGCTTTTCGGTTACGGCGCAGTACTTCTCCGCCAAGGCATCGGTAGGTGTCACTACGAAGCTGAGGCGTGACCTGTTCGTTCATTTGCAGGGGCTCTCATATTCGGATATTGACGCGCTCGGCACGTCTACGATGATAACGAGAATGACCGCCGACACCGAAAAGGTGCAGTCGGGTCTTAACCTTGCGCTTCGCCTGCTTCTCCGCTCTCCCTTCGTGGTTTTCGGAGCTATGATAATGGCACTAGCCATAGATTTCGATGCTTCGGTGTCCTTTATCGCGGTGATACCTCTTCTGTCCATCGTGGTATTCGGAATTATGCTGATTTCCATGCCGCTTTACAAGCTGGTGCAGGGCGGCATTGACCGAATTCTGCTCTCTACGAGAGAAAATCTTGCAGGTGCGAGAGTAATCCGCGCCTTCCGCAAGGAAGAGGACGAAATTGCGAATTTCAGAGGACAAAACGAGGCTCTTACCCTCACGCAGAAGCGCGTCGGCTGGATTTCGGCATTACTCAATCCTCTTACCTACGTAATCATCAACCTTGCTATCGTATGGCTGATATACAGCGGTGCTGTCGAGGTGGAGCTCGGTGAGCTTTCGCAGGGCGAGGTCATTGCTCTCTACAACTATATGTCTCAGATACTCATTGAGCTTATAAAGCTGGCGAATCTCATAATCAGCATAACGAAGGCTCTCGCCTCTGCCGGCAGAATTTCAAGGCTTCTCGACACCCCCGCTACCTCGCGCTTTGGCGAGGATACTTACTTTGAGGACTCGGAGTACGCGGTCGAATTTGACGGCGTTTCTCTCACTTATAAGGGAGGCGGCGCCCCGTCGCTCGATACTCTCTCCTTCAAGGTGCGGGTCGGCGAAACCGTAGGAATCATCGGCGGCACGGGCTCGGGCAAGAGCACGCTTGTCAACCATATCCCCGGCTACTTTGACGCTACCGAGTGCGAGGTCAGGATTTTCGGCAAGGAGGTACACTCCTATTCCGAGGCAGGTTTACGCGAAAAAATAGGCGTCGTACCGCAAAAGGCGGTGCTGTTTGGAGGCACGGTTAGAGAAAATCTCGCTTGGGGAAAAAAGGACGCTCTCGACGAGGATATGTACCGCGCTCTTGATATTGCACAGGCAACCCGCGTGGTCGAGGATAAGGGCGGTCTTGACGCTCATATCGAGCAGGGCGGAAAGAATCTCTCGGGCGGTCAGCGACAAAGGCTCACAATAGCGAGAGCACTCGTGGGAGAGCCGAAAATACTAATTCTCGACGACTCGGCATCAGCACTCGACTATGCCACCGAGGCATCGCTCAGACACGCTATCCAAGATATGAATGGCAATACGACGACCTTCATTGTTTCTCAAAGGGCGGCATCGGTAATGCACGCCGACAAAATTATTGTCCTCGACGACGGCGAGTGTGTCGGTATGGGCACGCACGACGAGCTTATGGCGTCCTCTGCCGTGTACCGCGAAATCTACGACTCACAATTCAAAAAGGAGGCGTAGTATGGCAAAGAAAATACAAAAGGCAAAGCCGGGTACGGTAAAAAAAGTTCTCGGATATATAGGCAGATACAAGCTTTTACTTCCCGTATCAATGCTTCTCGCGCTTATCACGGTTGCCCTCACGCTCTACGTACCGATTCTTATCGGCGAGGCTATTGACCTTATTGTCGGCAAGGGTGAGGTCGACTTTGGGGGTATAATTCCCCGACTTACAGAGGCTATGGTGCTTATTGGCATTACGGCACTCGCGCAGTGGCTGATGAGCACCATCAACAATAGAATTGCCTATCACGTTGCAAGAGATATAAGAAACGACGCCTTTTCACACATTGAAGGGCTTCCGCTCTCTTATCTCGACACGCGTCCGAGAGGCGACACGGTTAACCGCGTTATTAACGACACCGAGCGCTTCTCCGAAGGACTTCTGCTCGGATTTTCACAGGTGTTCACAGGTGCTTTGACAATTGTCGGAACTCTGGTGTTTATGCTGGTTATCAATCCGATAATCGCTCTCGTAGTCGTTCTGCTCACTCCTATCTCCGTGTTTATCGCAAAATTCATATCCTCGCGCACCTACAAAATGTTCCGTGAGCGCTCGGAGACCGAGGGTGAACAAACGGCTCTTATAGAGGAGCTTCTCGGAAATCAGAAGGTAGTCAAGGCATTCTCGCATGAGGACGAGGCTATTGAGAAATTCGACGAGGTAAATTCGAGGCTTGAAAAAGCCGCGCTTCGCGCGATATTCTTCTCTTCCCTCACCAATCCCACCACGCGCTTCGTTAACAGCGTGGTCTATGCCGCGACAGCCCTCGTCGGAGCGCTGATTGCAGTATCAACCGCAGGAGCGGGTGCGGCGGCGTTCACAGTGGGACAGTTCTCTTGCATACTTTCCTACTCCAATCAGTACACAAAGCCCTTCAATGAAATATCGGGCATTTTTGCCGAGTTCCAGAACGCACTTGCGTCAGCTTCGCGAGTCTTCGAGCTTATAGAAGCTCCGACAGAAGCTCCTGATGCCGAGGGTGCTACGGTTCTCGAAAACGCATGCGGAGAGGTCGAGCTCTCCGAGGTAAAATTCTCCTATACGCCCGAAAAGCCTCTTATAGAAAATCTAAATCTTAAGGTAAACCCCGGAGAAAGAGTCGCTATAGTCGGTCCTACCGGCTGCGGAAAAACTACCGTAATCAACCTGCTTATGCGCTTTTACGACGTCACGGGCGGAGCGGTCAGGATTGACGGGCAGGACATACGTGACGTAACTCGCGACAGTCTGCGCGCGTCCTACGGAATGGTGCTTCAGGATACCTGGTTAAAGAGCGGAACCGTCAGAGAAAACATAGCTTTCGGAAAGTCCGACGCCACCGACGAGGAAATCGTAGCGGCGGCGAAGGCGGCTCACGCGCACGGCTTCATAAAAAGGCTGAAGAATGGCTACGACACACTAATCGGCGAGGGCGGCGAGGAGCTGTCCGAGGGACAGAAGCAGCTTCTCTGCATTACGCGCGTAATGCTCGCCCTTCCCCCGCTTCTCATTCTAGACGAAGCGACCTCCTCAATTGATACCCGAACCGAGATGCGAATACAGAAGGCTTTCGCCGAGCTTATGCGCGGAAGAACCAGCTTCATCGTCGCGCACAGGCTTTCCACTGTACGCGAGGCGGATATCATTCTCGTTATGAGGGACGGTAAGGTTGTCGAAAGCGGCTCTCACACCGAGCTTCTAAACAAAAACGGCTTCTATGCCGAGCTTTATAACAGTCAGTTCGCGCACTGACGAAATACCGCCTACGAGCTTTTATCGGTTCGCGGCGGTATTTTTTATTTGAAATACTTGCATTAGATGCGGTTTTGTGATAAAATAAGCTTGGAAGGCGGTGACAGCTATGCCAAAGCGCGTAAATCACGCTAAAATTTACAAGATAATAACCGAGACCCTTGAGAGCAAGACTTACAGCCGCAGAGCCTTGATTACAAGATGCATAGAGGTGCTCGGTCTTTCGCGCGAGGAAATGGCAGACCGAAGGACTAACAGTCGGCAAAACATACTGCGCAGCAGGATAGGTACGGTTATCAACGAGATGCAGGAATCTGGCGTTCTGTCGCTTGACAAGGACGGAAAATACCGACTTGTTACCGAGGGGCCGGTTGCCGTCAGAATCGAAAGATGCGAAAGCGAGATGGTAAAGGCTCTGTCAGAGCGCTCTATGACGAAGGCAGCCCTGCGTGAGCATATCAAGCGGGTGCTCGGCGCAGACAAAACACCCTCTACAAAGGACGACGACAAGGTGTTTGCCTATGTCGGACAGCTTTTGAAGCGTCTGAGCGCCGAGGGAGCTTTGACAAGCGACGGTATGCTCTATTCTCTTTCTCCAAAGCTCGTGGCGCGCGCTGACGATATTAACGCTATGCTCTCGCTGAAAAGCGACTTTTTAGCAAGAATACATAGACGCGGCGGCGAATTTTTCGAGAACTATTTTATGGCACTTATCGAGAAATACGTCCTAAAGCACGGAAAGAGCGTTATCGAATGCTATGTTGTCGGCGGCTCGGAGGACGGCGGAATTGACGGAATTATCAAAACGCAGGACGCGCTAGGCTTCCGTGAAACCATAATGGTACAGACAAAAAATCGCGTAGAGATAACCAGCGAGACCGACGTGCGAGGATTTTACGGAGCTGTGTGCGCGAGTCGGGGCTCACGCGGAATTTATGCTATCACCTCGGACTTCCATACCGGAGCTAAAAAATTCCTCGACGCACTCGACGACTGCGTAGGACTTAACGGAGAGCGACTCTTTTCTATGGCGCTCGAGTGCCTCTACGGAATCAAGCGTACGGGCAACGGCTATGCCGTAGATGACAGGATTATTTAAGGAGACGAAAATGACTATCGAACAAGCGAAACAAATATACGAAAACCTGCGCGCCGAATACGAAACCAAGCTCGCCGAGGCGGGTCTTCGCTACGAATCCGAGATATATCTCGAGGACGAGGAATTCGAGAAAACGACCGACGAGTCCAACGCGGTATCAATAGAAATGGATATCCTTATTTTCACTGACAATATAAACAAGGACGATGCCTACGGTTGCTGCACTATATCAGACATCAAAAACGGAACTGTATCCGACGCGGCAATAAAAAAAGGTATACTCGAGTTTGAGGAAACGCTCGATGCTTTCATTGACGAGGTACTTTCGACGGGCGATGCCGAAGGCATCATCAAGCGAGAGAATAAAATAGCAGAAAAAGAATCAGAAGAAATGATGAAAGAGTTAAACTCGCGTATGAAGACGCTCAACGTAGCTGTTATAGCTATCGGTTGCGTGTGCGTAATTGCAGCAGTCGTTGCGATCATCATCAAGTTCGTTCAATAAATTGCAGTAGGAGATCTGGAAAATGGATTTTAGTAAATACGGAAAAAAACAGGTCGGCAGCTGCGAGAGCTGTGAGTTTTACGTTTACGACGAATACAC
>JAZSIJ010000063.1:0-11959 GCA_045533755.1 Eubacteriales bacterium
CGGATACCGTCTATCAGATTATCCTTTTGGGCTATCAGGGCGGCTGTAAGCTCGGTTGGATTTATCTCGCCGTTATGCATCTGCATAAAGTGACTGCCCTTTCCGATTATCTCGTCTGTAAGAGCGTCGAGATTATTGATTTTACCAACCGTCGTGATGGCAAAGGTGCCGTGATGGGAGCGCATAAATACCGGCTGTGACTCATAATCCGAAATACAGCCGATGCCGAGCTTGCCCTTCATCGAGGTGGATTCGCTTGTAAATTTCGTTCTGAAGGGGGCGTTTTCTATCTTGTGAATAGAATGGTCAAAGCCCTGCTCCTCGTCGTAAACGGCAAGGCCCGCTCTCCTCGTGCCGAGGTGAGAGTGATAGTCTGTGCCGAAAAACAGGTCGAAGACGCAATCCTCCTTTGATGCTACGCCGAAAAATCCGCTCATAAACAACTCCAATCAAAAAATAATACACTATATATATTAGCAGAAAACGTCGGAAATTTCAATAGAAAGAGCGAAAAAAACCGCTTTTTATTTTTTACGTCCGCGCGTTCCCATAAGAAGTTGACATTTCTCGTGTTTTAGTGTAAAATATACGCAAAGGAAGGAAGTAACTATGAACGAAACGCTTAAAAATATAAAAAGCCGAAGAAGCATCAAGAAATACAAGTCAGACCCCGTGCCCGAGGAGCTGATAGCCGCGATAACCGAGGCAGGTACTTATGCCCCGACGGGAATGAACAGGCAGACGCCCCTGATACTCGCCGTCACGAATAAGGAGCTTCGCGATAGGCTCGCTCAGCTCAACGCGAGTATTATGGGGAGAGATGGCGACCCCTTTTATAACGCGCCCTGCGTCCTCGTCGTACTCGCTGACCGCTCGGTTCTCTCGACCACCTATATAAACGACGGCTCGCTCGTTATCGGCAATATGCTTCTCGCCGCGCACTCGCTCGGACTCGGGGCGTGCTGGATACACCGCGCAAAAGAAATGTTTGAGTGCGAGGAGGGGCAGGCGATACTTTCAGAGCTCGGAATAAAAGGCGACCTCGTGGGAATTGGCAACTGCATTGTAGGCTATCCCGACTGTGAGATGCCCTCCGCCCGTCCGCGCAAGGAAAATTATATTTACAGGATTAAATAAAATGACAAAATCGTATTACACAAAAAACGACCCCGTGTCGATAGTCGCGCTCGGTGATTACAGTCCCGAAACTGCAAGGGCGGCGCTCGAGGAGCTTCTTTTGCCTCTCGGCTCGCTCGATTTCGTAAAGCCCGGTATGCGCGTCGTTATCAAGGCAAATCTCGTGTCGGCAATGAAGCCGTCCGCCGCCGCCACAACGCACCCCGTGCTTCTTTCGGCGCTTTGCGATATGCTCACCGAGCGCGGTGCGTCGGTTGTAGTCGGCGACAGCCCGGGAGGGCTTTATAACGCCGCCTTCGTCGGCAGAGTGTATAAGGTCACGGGAATGCAGGAGCTTCTCGCGCACGGTGCGACGCTCAACGACAACTACGAAACTCGCACGGCGTATTTTGGTGATGCTGTGGTCTTAAAGGACTTTTCCTACACCGCCTATCTTGACGACGCAGACCTGATAATCAACTTCTGCAAGATGAAGAGCCACGGAATGATGGGAATGTCCTGCGCCGCGAAGAATATGTTTGGCGCGATACCCGGAATTATAAAGCCCGAGTATCACTACCGTTTCCCGAAATACGAGGACTTTGCCGATATGATATGCGACCTCGACGAGTATTTTCACCCCGTGCTGTCTATTGCAGACGGCGTCGTGGGAATGGAGGGCAACGGCCCGACGGCAGGGACACCGAGGGAGATAGGCTGTCTTCTTGCCTCGCATTCTCCGCATACCCTCGATATGATAGCCGCGAGGATACTCGGCTTTGAGCCATTCGAAATACCAATAATCGAGGCGGCGCACAGACGCGGACTTGTTCCCGATAGGGCAGAGGAGGTCAAGGTCTTTGGCGACGCGGACTCGCTCATACTCTCGGATTTTGAGCGCGTCGTTGAGCGTCGCTCGATGCAGTTTGAGGGCGACGGTAAAAATCCCGTCAAGCGCCTCTTCGGTAAAATCGCGGGCGCGATACTGCGTACCCGTCCCGTCCTCGACAAGAAGACCTGCGTCGGCTGCGGAATGTGCGCAGAGATTTGTCCCGCCAAGGCGATAGTAATGAAAAACGGCAAGGCGAAAATAGACCGCAAGGCGTGTATCCGTTGCTTCTGCTGTCAGGAGTTCTGTCCGAAGAGCGCAATGAAGGTCGGAAGAACCAAGATTGCCGCACTTTTCCATAGGGAAAAGGAAAAATAAAGGGCAGATATTTCGGTTTAGTTAGTATGCACAAAAAGGTGTGAGCGCCATAGTGCAAAACGTAGAAAACTTAGATCAAGCTAAAAAAAGCACTTGTCAATCGCTCGGAAATATGCTATTATATAGACAGAAAGGGAATTTTCGCCCTGCCGCGTGACCGACACCGCGTGCCGAGCAAAACGAAATAACCGAAGTCTCGGCTATCAATAGACTTTTTCCGCATAGGCAGGGTACGCCCCTACTATGCGGTTTTTGCTTGCTATATTAAAGAGAGGAGAAAAGACCAACGAGTGATTTTTAGTTATTTGCGCAGTATGTATTAAATTCATTCGGAGAGAGCACTTATGCAAAAATTAAAATTTACAGCTATCGTATTGATTTTTATTATGCTTTTCAGCACCCTCACAGGCTGCTCGGTCAAGAAATACAACGCTGTTTTATACGAGCGAGCAAATGATTGGGTGGACGAGGACTTTTTTAAAGAAAACAAGGTAAGGGCCTATTACAATACACACGGAGATGCGTACGAGCTTCAAAGAAATGAGCCGCTATCTAGGACATTCATAATAACGACTCGGGAAGAGTTTGACAGAATATTTCCCGAATATCCTCATTCGGTTAATTTTGACAGCCAAATTATGATATTGTATATTTTTGCAGATGATACAGACAGTGTAAAATTCGAGTTAAGACTGATGAAATTAAGGGATAAGGTTTTGACTGTTAAAATAGGCTTTGATGCTCTACCTCCGGATAAGTTTGGCAGCGCAAGAGTTGGTCCTGTACTTATGCTGATCAAAATGGATAGGGTAGAGATAGACGAAGTGAAAATTGAAATAAGGGAAAATTAAGAAAAGGAGATAAAAATGGAAAAGCTAATGAAAATATTAACTAAAACAATTTACACCGTTGTATGCTTTTCGGTTATGCTCGCGGTGCTTATAATGGGCAGTTCTGTTACGGGTAGCGCGATGGGAGAGTCTTTTGAATATAAACCTTCCGAGAATATTTACGTATCTCTTCATATTGATTACATAGGACAAAAGGTTAAACTTTCGGAGGTTTATTATCTCGGTGTTCTTGCGGGTTATCGTAATGACGAAGAAACGGGTGAAAAGGATGTACGTGTTGCTTTCTATGCAAAAGAATCGTCTGAATCTTCTTCTTTGGGATTTTCCACGGCGCGTCTGTTTTTACCGATTGCGGCTTATCGTTATACAGGCGGTGAAGAAGTTTACTACAACCCTAGCTCGTCTTATCATCCGTTTCGAGATACAAACTATATTCAAGATAGATTGTTTTATCTTTACGAGCACGATAGCGAGGATTTCAAGAAGATTACCAATCCCGAAAACACCGATTCTTATGGAGAATTCGCTCATGTGAGAGGGTTTTCCGTGGATTTACGAAGGCTCGTAACGGTTGATGCTTTATCTAAAGGTGTATTTAATTTAGCGGTGACTGTAGGGTATAATCAAAATGATTTAGGGTGGGAAAGCAATCGCGTTTCCATTTATTTCGCCACCGACGGTGAGTATATAGCATTTTCCAAGGTGTCTGCTGATGATGCGGAGGCTATATTAACCGACACACCTGCAAAGCCCCAATCCTTTTGGGCGTCGCTTTCCGACCTCTTCGACGGCTGCGACTGATTTCGCCTCATAATATCCCATAAAATCGGGTGTCCCGAGCTTTATGCTTGGGACACCCTTAATCTTTATTTTTTCTTTTTGCGGTTTCTCTCGGCGGTGCTGGTTATGAGCTTGATGACCTTGGTGGGTGATAGCCACCAATCGCGGCACCATACTCTGACAATAGTCCAGCCTCTTGATTCGAGGAAGCGGGGCTTGTAGACGTCGCGCTCCATAGCAGAGCCCGATGCGGCAAATGCGTCGCGGTCAAGCTCCACACCGACGAGGTATCTGTCCTCCTCCTCGTCGTATATGGCGAGAGAAATTCTACTGTTTTTGTTTCCGAGCCTCGTCCTTACCGTGTAGCCGAGCTTTTCAAGACGCTCGCGCATCTGCTCCTCAACGGCGGTAAGCGAGGTTATTTTGCGCTCGGGCTCGCGCTCGGATTTATCGAGACCCCTGAGGATTATGTCTGCCTCCTCGCGATTGCCCTCGGACACTGCTCTGACGTAGGTCAGATACTGCTTCAGAAGCTTCGGACCTTCGTTCTTCGCGCCCTCGACCTTTAATTCCTCGGGCTCAATGCTGGTTATGACGATGATTTTCGACTTCGCGCGTGTGATAGCGACGTTCAGACGGTTCTCGCCGCCCTCGGCAGAGAGCGAGCCGAAGCTAGTGTAAACCTTGCCTGCGTCGTTCGGGGCATAGCCTACCGAGAATATGATTATATCTCGCTCGTCGCCCTGAACGTTTTCTAGGTTCTTAATAAAGAGGCTGTTATCCTCGCCGTTATCAATCCTGTGCGTTTCCTTCAGAATGTCCGAGCGGAAGGCGGGATTTTTAGCCGACTCCCTTTCAATAGCGTCGGACATGCACGCCTGCTGGACACTGTTGAAGGTGATAATGCCTACCGACTCGTTATCCCCGCGGGTAGCGAAGATTTTCTTCAGCACCTCTACGGTTTTTCTCGCCTCGGTTTCGTTTCTGCGGCTTTGCCATTTACCCGCAACCTTATATCTCACGATAGGCGGATTTTCTCGGTTTTCCGAGAGGTTGGGAGCTATCTGCAAGCGTCCGGAATAGAAGGCGTAGTTCGAGAAATCAATCAGCTCGGCATGCCTTGAGCGGTAGTGATAGGTGAGGTTTGCACTTCCGTATCTCGCAACCGCGAGGTCGAGCAGACTGTCCACCTCCAGAGCCGCCTGAATAGAAAGATCCTCCTCGCGCTCGGGGTCTGCGCCGAGATAGCGCTTCATAAAGGTAGCCGAAGGACGAAGCTGCTTTGAGTCGCCCGCGACGACGATGCTCTTGCCGCGGAATATCGTGGGAATGGTGCTCTCTATGAATATCTGCGACGCCTCGTCGAAGATAACGACGTCGAAGAGATTCTTTTCAAGCGGCAGAAGCGACGAAACGTTTTCCGGGGACAGAATCCAGCAGGGGAAGAGCGTCAGCATAAACTCGGGATAGGTGCTGACCGTCTTTCTTATCGGCCAATATTTTTGTTTTTTTGATATTTGATAGAGAAAATCGTGGTTATCCTTTGCCTCGCTGTAGAACTTGTAGTAAGCAAGGTCGCTCCTTGCCGCGCAGAGCTTAGACGCAACCTCGAGCTGTGACGCCTCAAGCTTGGATATTTTAGCCGTCACGTTGACGTAGTCCATTATGGACGAGAGCTCACCTCTAAGCTTATCCTCAAGCACGGCAAGCTCGTGATATATACGTATCACGGGAAGCTTTTTGATTATCTCAAGGTAATTCGCGTAATTTTTGCTAGTTTCATAAGCGAAATTAAGTATATCAAGCTGAGATTGGTCAAGGCTCTCTATGAGCGAGGTAGTATCGCAGAGAGATATATAATTGTCGAGCGCCTCGTGCACCAGCTTGACGTAGGAGGTATTTCCGCGCAGAATGTTATCGATTACCGCAATGTAGCCGTCCTGCGTCAGAACGCGAAGCAGACAATCGTATTCCTTGGCAAAGTCGGCGATAGCCGCGCGTGTCCTTTGGAATTCTGCGAGGAGCTCGCGGCGGCGTTTGCCTCCAAATAATTGAGAGCCGCCCTCAAGGGTGTGCTGGAGCTTGACTACCGACTCCATCGAGCCGTCGTCGGTGCGGCTGTAAAACGCCAGAACCTGACGGTAGTATGGGTGCTTTGCGGTGTTGAAAAGTCCCTTTCTTGACTTCTGCACATCGGCAAGAGCCGCCTTTACCTCGGCAAGCGTGCGAATGTCAAGGTCGGACTGCATATAGTCGATGACGGGATTTTTTTCCTTCCATTCAACGAAGTCGTAATATGTCTTCGCTATAGCCATGGACTCTATGCCGAAGAGCGCATCCGAGAGCTCACCGAATTTCATGCGCATAATGCGCTCGTTTTCAACGAGATTAAGATATATCGCATACTCGGAGGAGTTCTTCGAGAGCATATAGGAGCTCGCATACATCTCTGAGAGTGAAAGACCGAACTCGCGCCGCTCGCAAAGAAGCCGTTCTATTTTATAGAGTTTTTCCTTCTCGTCGGAGAGCTTATGCTCAAGCTCGCCGTACATGTTTTCAAGCGCCACAACGTCGGGGGGATTTGAAAAGCGTATGCGCTCGTGAGAGTCAAGGCATCTGTCGTAGAAATATGACTTCTCTCTGTGCTCGTCGCTGAGGTACATCGCCTTTGAGTTAAGCATGCCGAGGCGGTTGTATACGACGTCGAGAGCCGCCTTTTTCTGCGACACGACGAGAACGCGGCGTCCCTTGGTGACCTCGTCGGTGATTACGTTGACGATGGTTTGCGATTTTCCCGTGCCGGGCGGGCCGTAGATGACGGTGTTGCCCTCGCCTGCGACCTTACGCACGACCTCCGATTGCGCGTAGTCGAGCATCTTGACGGTATAGCTCGGCTCTTCACCCGTGGCTTTCGGCTTTCGTCTTCTTGCCGTTTTTCCTCGCTTGTCTTCGGCGCGATTGCGTAACAGCTCGGCTATGGCGTCGTTTGTAAGCTTTCTTTTTTCAAGCTCTGTGTAGTCGTTGTATATCGAATTCGAAAGAGGAAATCTTCCGAGAACTGCGGCAAATCTTACCGAAAGCTCGCTGCGTGAGGAGGGCTCTTTAAACTTTCCGTAATCGAATATGTTTCTGGTCTGCGAGAGCTCGATTTTGATTTTCGCCTCGCCAAGATAGTCTACAACGTCGCGCAGGTTCTTGAAGGAGGAAAGGTCGTCGAATTCCAGCTCAAGATTTTCAATGTCCAGCTTTTTTGCCTGCGCGTAGGCGAACACGAGGGCGTGATTTATATGTATCTTCTCGGTTTCTATCAGCGAAAGCTCGACTGTTTTGTCGTCGACGACATCTATTGTAACGGGGAAGAGCAGAAGCGGCGCCTTGATAACCGTCTGATGCGCTCCGCGTCCGATAGTACCGAAAACAAAGGGATAGCCGAGATACAGCTCGTATCTGCCCGTCTCCTTTTCAATTTCCAAGACCTCGCGGCGAAGCTCCTTCAGCCTCTCCACCTCGCTGTCGAGAGCCTTGTTTTCTCTGTCGCGTATTGCCTTTTCGCGCGCCTTTTTATCGGTGAGAGTTGCCGCGTGCTTTTCTGCGGCGGCTCTTTCCTCGCTCGTTTCAAGGTTAGAGAGGATTGCTCCGCGCTCCTCCTTGCAAATCAGCGTAAAGGGGGCGCGCTTGCCTGACCAAAGGAAATCTATAAGCTCTGCAACCTTGTCGTCGCGTGCCTCGAGAATGCGTCCGACGTCGTAGCTGGTCTTGCGTGCCGCGCCGCGAAGAAAGAGACATTTATTGTTTCCGCCAATCTCTATAAGGCGCTCTTTATAGTAGGTATAGAGACTCTTTCCCATAGCATCCTCCTCTGAAATTTAATCCTAATACTCCATTTTAAACATACAGCATAATTATTATAACATGCGCAAAATAAAAAATCAACCGAATTTTTACAAAAAAACAGAGGATTTCGTACTAAAAATTTTGACAAACACAGAGGTAGCTATTGACTAAATAATTCGGGTGCAGTATAATATTACTAAGTATACCTACAAATATATTTCATACCGGAGAAATAAATGAGCCAAAACGAAAAAATGAACAGCGTAGCAGAGCGGCTTGACGCAATACACGAGGGACGCCACACCTACTTTAAAAACAAACGGGGAATGATTCCCTCGCGTGCCGACACCGTCGAAATACTTAAGGAAATGCAGTCGGTTATGTTTCCCGATTACTTCATTGCAGAGGAATTCTGTGAAAAAAGCACGGCAGAACGCCTCGATACACTCCTCGTAAGACTTAAGCGACAGCTTACCGCCGCATATTCCTTTGGCGGAGAAAGCTCTCTTATGGATACCGAGAGTCTCGCATGCGACCTCTTGTCAAAGCTCCCCGACATAAAGGAAATGCTTATCAAGGACGTGCAGGCTATCTACGAGGGCGACCCTGCCGCGAGAAGTCCCGAGGAGGTAATAATCTCCTATCCCGGCTTCTTTGCCATATCAATATACCGCATCGCCCACGAGTTTTATAAAAAAGGAGTTCCGTATATTCCGCGAATTATGACCGAGTACGCGCACGAGAAGACCGGCGTTGACATTCACGCGGGAGCTACCGTCGGCGAGTATTTCTTCATCGACCACGGCACAGGCATAGTTATAGGCGAAACCACCACGATAGGCGACAGAGTAAAAATCTATCAGGGAGTGACGCTCGGCGCGAAGAGCTTTGAGCTTGACGAGGACGGACGGCCGGTTAAGGGGATAAAGCGCCACCCCGATATAGGCAACAACTGTATAATCTACGCCAACGCGACAATCCTCGGCGGCAACACGAAAATAGGCGACGGCTCGGTAATAGGAGCAAACGTCTGGGTTACGCGCTCGGTCGAGGCGGGAAGCACCGTTTACTACAAAAACTAAATTAAAAAATCACCTACGGCGCACCCCCTGCGTTTCATAGGTGATTTTCTTTTACTAAAATAAAACTTTTGTCAGATTTTTCCTATATTGGATTTCAGAAGCGAGTACCCAAGCACCGTTCCGCCAATACCTGCGCAGACTATCTCACCGACACCGACTGTGAAAACAAGCCATAGGTAAGCATCGGGAGCTCCGTAGGCGAATATAAGCACGGGTGGGATTATCAGCATATTCGCAAGCACCGTCGGGAGCGTAGCCGCCCACAAGTATTTTCTCGGAAGCCTGCAGAGAAGCCTCGCGCCCAGAGCGCCAAGCAGTGTCGCAAGACTGCCGAAGAGCACGTCGAAGGGATTAGCCGCGGTGATGAGGTTTGAGATAAGACAGCCGATAAAGAGACCGGGCACAGCCTCGGGTAAGAATATCGGAAGTATACAGAGAGCCTCTGATATGCGGAACTGAATAGCTCCGCCGGCGAGTCCAAAGAGGTTCGAGAGATAGGTGAGGGCGACGTAGCATGCCGCAATCATGGCACCCCGTGTTAAATAAACGGCGCTTTTTCTTCCTTTGTTATTCATTTTTGCTCCTTTAGTTTTGTTTTTTACGGCACGAGCAAGGACGCTCGGTCGGGTGAGGAAGGTTTCGAACTCACCGCGAATATTCTAGCACAAAAGGCGCAGAAAATCAATAGAAAATAACAAAAAAATGCAGAAAAGCCTTTAAAATCCTAGATACACCGAAAGCTATCAATTTCTTCCGTATTTTACATAAATTCGAGGATGGCAAAAAAGCGAGAAAGGGTATATAATATTATTAAAAAAACGGAGTGCGACTTGGAATTTTTAGTAGTAAGCAAAACAAAGCTCAAGATAATTCTTGACAAGGACGAGGTGGAAAAATACCGCCTTTCCGACTTTTCCTCGGGCGAGTCGGGAGAGCTGCGGCGGCGACTGGGCGAGATACTTGAGGTGGCGAGGGAGCGCGTGGGCTTCGATGCGGGAGGAGATAGGCTGCTCGTCAGCTATTATCCGACGAGGCTTTCGGGCGCGGAGCTGTTCGTGACCGCGCTTAGCACGGGCGGGGAGGTGACAGAGCCGGTATATTACATATTTGAAAGCCTTCGTGACATCTCCTCTGCCTGTCGGGCGATAGCGGGACGCGCCGCAGAGAGCCGAGCCTATCTTCTCGCGGGCGAGCAATACTGTCTTGAGGTTGCGTACGCGCGCGGAGGGATAGATATTCTCTCGGAGTTTTCAGAGCCAATCGAAAAACGGCAGGCGGCATATATGCTGGAGCACTCGCGGCTTCTTCTGGACGCTGACGCCGTGTCGGTCTTCGCAAGGCTGTAGATACATAAAACGAAAGACCTCTCCGACGGTAATCCGAAGGAAAGGTCTTTTAATTTGAAAAATGGATCTTGACATTGTTCGAGATTTAGAATATAATATATTCAAAGAAGCTTTTTGGAGGTACTATGTTACAGTATATAACCGCAAAGGAGGCGGCGGAAAGATGGAATATTTCGCAAAGGCGCGTGTCCATACTTTGTGCCGAGAACAGAATCCCCGACGTTGCTATGCTCGGAAATATGTGGATAATTCCCCGCGATGCCGAGAAGCCCGTTGATATGCGAAAAAAAGCTAACAGAATTAAGAAGGAATCAAAATGAATTTGGATTTTAATATGGGCATCTCTGCTACATATCATAGCAATACACAAAAAGCTCGAATATTGACAGAATCTTGGGTCGCAGATAATATGTATTGCCCTAGATGCGGAAACTTATATATAAATCATTTTCCGAACAATAGACCTGTTGCGGATTTTTATTGTCCGAAGTGCAAAAATGAATATGAGTTAAAAAGTAAAACCGGTCCATTGAACAAGAAAATTAACGATGGCGCATACATCACGATGATTGAACGAATTACGAGCAATAAAAATCCGGACTTCCTTTTTATGAACTATTCAAAAGAAAATTTTTGCGTCAAGGATTTGATATTTATACCGAAGCATTTTTTTGTTCCTGAGATTATAGAAAAACGAAAACCACTTTCGGAAACGGCTCGCAGAGCAGGTTGGACAGGCTGTAATATTTTAATAGATAAAATTCCAGAACAAGGCAGAATTAATATTGTTTCAAATGGTATTGTTCAAAAGAAATCAGAGGTTACTAACAAAGTAAAAAGAAGCATAAATTTATCTACAAACGATATTTATGCGCGCGGCTGGATTATGGACATATTGAACTGTGTAAACCAGCAACCATGCGAATTTTCCTTGTCTAATATTTATGCATTTGAGGGGGAACTTTCTAAAAAGCATCTTGACAACAAGAACATACAAGCAAAAATTCGACAACAACTTCAAATTTTAAGAGATAAGGGGTACATAAAATTTTTGGGACAAGGTAAATATAGGAAATTGTAATGAAGACTTTTATTTTATATACTATTGAAGGATATGCAGAGAGTCCAACAGGGAAAAACGTTGAAAATTGCCAAGTGATAGGCTTTTCAGAGGGGATAAATGAGTGCCAAGCAATTGATCAATTTTTGACCGAAAACAGTTGGGTAAAAGAGTCGGGTTTTGATGAAGGAAAGATTATGTTAAAACAACTCTTGGACGACAATTTAAAAACAAGCTTAAGAACAGTGATTGATTATCTTTGGGCAGACGAAGAGCGACATTATCAAGAACTGTGTGAAGATGAGGGCTTTTACGATAAAAGCAAATATCCGAACCACATTTTTCATGTGCTGAAGGAGTTAAAAGAAAAAATATCAGATTGACAATGTTCTTATGGGCGACACTCGAAAAAATGGTATGGTACAGCCTCTTGCGTTTGTAACCTTGTCGATGTTTCAGCTTGCGGGTTTTAAGCTAAAGGAAATCATAATTAAAGAACAGCACAACTGTCAAGCAACGGGTTATTGGAAAACCAATAGCATAAAGTACAATTTCCTTTTGCTTGCACACGAGTATTTGTTTGTGTTCAAGAAATAGGATTCTATTTTTGAGAAGAGGGTAGCACAAGTTCAAAAAAACTTGAGCTACCCTCGAATGCGTAGGGGCTAGGGGGATTTGGAGCG
>JAZSIJ010000005.1:0-40020 GCA_045533755.1 Eubacteriales bacterium
TACCGGTACGGAAGCATACTACGTATGTAGCGTATGCGGACAGCTTGCACAGAAGGCAGAGGGTGCTGAGGATTATACCAAGGTAACCGCTGACGATCTTGTAATTCCTGCGGCCGGACATAAGTACGGCGAGCTTATCGCTCAGGTAGATCCTACTTGTGAGGACACCGGCGTTATAGCATACTACAAGTGTTCTGTATGCGAGAAGACCTTCGATGCAGAGCAGAACGAGGTTATTGACCTTGTAATTCCTGCAAATGGACATAACTACGGCGACCTTGTTGCGAAGGTTCCTGCTACTACCGAGAAGGAAGGTAACAATGCTTACTATCTCTGCTCGGTATGCGGAAAGTACTTCAACGAGAGCATGGTTGAGGTAGATTATAACAATGACGTTGTAATCCCCAAGCTTCCTAAGATTACTTCTGCTCCCGAGGATTCAGTTTGGACCAAGGGCGGCAAGGAGGCTCTTACGTTCGTATCGAACGCTAAGTTCGAGGACTTCGTAAGCGTTAAGCTTAACGGTGAGATTCTTGCTGAGAGTGACTATAAGCTTGAGAAGGCTGAGGACGGCAGCACCAAGATTATTCTTGAACCTGCTTTCCTTGAGAAGCTCGAGGCGGCTGATTATACCGTTACAATTACTTCTACCAACGGCTCTTGCGATGCCGGATTCACTGTTGAAAACAGCAGTGTACTTGCTATAGTTATTGTAATTATAGCAGTAGTGGTAGTTGTTGCAGGTGCTGCAGTAGCTGTAGTTGTTCTTAAAAAGAAAAACATCATTTAAATAATAACAACCTATTTAGAGAAAGGCTGTTCTTTTGAACAGCCTTTTTCATTTTGTGCGCGTTCTAAAACGTGGGTGGGCGTGTCTGATTTATTAAATAAATTGGCGTAAGAGTGGGGGCGTTATTTGAAATTATAGCCAAAACACCTATTTGAATGGGGGCAATTGCATAAATTTTAATTATGTCTTTCTTGATAAAAAAGCGTCCGTTAAGTTTTTATGATCACAGACGATATGTTTTTAACTACTTGATTTTTCTCACCAAATAGTGTAAAATATTTGTAGTAGACGTTTTAAATAAAGAGTATAAAATAACGGTTAAAAATACGGAGGTAAAAAGTGAAAAAAATATGGCGTCTTTTGTTCTCAAGATACGCTATTTCCGCGGTAATTATATTAGCTGACATAGCTTTAATCACTTACCTTTTCTTTGAGGCATCAAGGCTTTATCATGCGATATTTTTTGTAGCGATGCTTCTGGATTTTATAATTCTGGTTGCTATTGTAAACGCAAATGTCAATCCCGAGTACAAGGTTTCCTGGATAACCGTTGTTTTGATTTTTCCGTTTCTTGGGGCGTTACTTTTTGTGTTGTTTTATGGTAGAAGAATGACTAAAAAGGAGATACGGCTAGAGAAGCAAATTCTTGAGAAACTCAACACGGGTGGGCGCAATTATGAGATGTTTACCGCTCTCGGTGAGGAGGACTCTTCTGCTGCAGGCAGAGCAATGGCGATAATGCAGGATGACCCGATAGCCGCGGTCTACTCGGCATCGGCAACCGAATATTTCACAGACGGCGCGAAAATGTACAGGGCTATTCTTGAGGATTTAAGAAAAGCGCAAAAATATATATTCCTCGAGTATTTTATCATCGATGAGGGCGAAATGTGGACGGAAATATACGATATTCTGAAGAAAAAGGCTCGCGCAGGGGTAACCGTCCGTATTATGTATGATGATATTGGCTGTATGAAAACTCTTCCGTCCTCCTTCGATAAACAGCTTCGCTGTGAGGGGATAGATTGCCGTAGGTTTGGAAAGGTTAATCCCAGGCTATCTACCGTTCATAACAATCGCGATCACCGAAAGATATGCGTTATCGACGGCAGTATAGCATACACCGGCGGCATAAATATAGCCGACGAGTACATCAATAAAAAGACACGCTTCGGACATTGGAAGGATGGGGGCGTGAGAATTTATGGCGAGGCTGCGCTTGGATTTGTAAAGTTATATTTACAGAATTGGCAATACAATCTCGGAGCATGCGAGGAAATTGACGAGTTCCTTCAGCCTTGCTTTGAGAACAAGACTCCTTATCTTGCGAATGAATACTTTATTCCATTTGGTTCCGGACCGGCTCCCATATATCCGCGCTCTGTCGGCAAGGAGGTTTTTCTCAACATTATAGATCAAGCGCAGCGTTACGTCTACATTACGACACCTTACCTAATCATTGATTTTGAGCTGACCGAGTCTCTTCGAAATGCGGCATACCGAGGCGTTGACGTCAGAATTATAACTCCGGGAATTGCCGATAAAAAGATGGTTAAGATTATGACCAAGAGCGCGTATCCCTATTTGATGGCGGCTGGGGTGAAAATATACGAGTACACTCCCGGCTTTATACACGAGAAGCTCGTCGTTTCCGACGATAAGTATTCTGTGGTCGGTAGCCTGAATTTCGATTACAGAAGCCTAGCCCATCACTTTGAGTGCGGCGCTTGGATGTATTCCTCAAGAATGGCTGAAATAGCACGAGACGGTTTTATGGACACGGTTTCCAAGTCCAAGCAAATGGATTCCGGCGCATCAAAGCTCAGCTTTTCCGAGTGGGCGCTCAAGAATATTATGCGCTTTTTGGCGCCTCTTCTTTAAAGCGAGAAGAAAAAACGCATAAAAACGAAAAAGGGAGCCTCAGGCGGTATAGCCGTAGCTCCCTTTTTATTATATAGACTCTATTGCGAAGATAACCTCGTCGAGCTTCTCGATTTCCTTTGAAACCTGCTCGGGAGAATCATTCTTCTTGGTATAGACGTTTATTTCAATTCCTACGTTTCCGGAGGTACCGCTTCGCGGAAGGGTTATCTGAATGTCGGATATATCAAATTTATCCGCTAGCGCGTCTATTGTTTGTCTGACAACCTTATCCGAGGTGATTTCGACATAGATACCGAAGCGTCTGTAATGCTTGATGAATTTATACTCTAGCTTGTGGAGGAAGGTGACAGTTGCCACCGTGAGAAGAAATGCAACGAGAGCGCCCTCATAGAAGCCCGCGCCGAGCGTCAAACCTATTGCCGCCGCGCACCAAAGACCTGCCGCAGTGGTAAGACCTGTAATTTGGAAGCGTCCCTTCAGCATTATCGTTCCAACACCCAGAAAGCCTATGCCCGATATTACCTGCGCCGAAATACGCATAGGGTCACCTGCCGCGCCGAGCGTTTCGGTTATAAAGAAGCCCATCATAGCAGAGAGTGCCGCGCCCATGCACACGAGGATATGAGTACGCATTCCTGCCGCGCGCCCCTGCTTACCACGCTCCATACCGATAATTCCGCCTACTATTACGCAGAGCACGAGGCGTATCAGAACCGTCCAGACATTGAACGAACGTAAAAATTCAAGTATTTCTTCCATATTTTTCCCTTTCAGATATATTTACAGAGTATGCAGAACCGAAAAAAAGATTTACAGAAATCTAATGTTAAATCTGTGTTAAATCGATATGTGAAATTATATCACATATAAATGGTTTTGTCAATACTTTTCAACACTTTTCGGTGATAAAAATAAAATATACAAAAAATTAATATTTTACTTGAATTTTACATAAAGAGTATTGAATATTTTGCGCGAAAAAGGTATAATAAAATAAAGAAATAAACAAAGAGGTTGCCATGCTCTGCTTTGACGATATAAAGAAAAATGAATCAATAAGGGCTTATATTACAGCCGCTGATGCCTCGCTCTCGGCGCTTGGCTATACCGAGCACAGCTTTGCTCACGTTACAAAGGTGGCTGAGGGTGCTGCGGCTATACTTGAGATGCTGGAGTACGATTCGCGCACGGTGGAGCTTGCAAAGATAGCGGCATACCTTCACGATATAGGTAATCTCGTTAACCGTGACGAGCATTCGCAAAGCGGTGCGGTAATGGCGTTTCGAATACTTGACAATCTCGGAATGTCGCCCGAGGACATAGCTACGGTGGTTACGGCGATAGGCAATCACGACGAGGGCACCGGAGTTGCGGTAAATGCCGTTGCCGCGGCTCTTATAATTGCCGACAAGACCGACGTCCGCAGAACCAGAGTCAGAAACCGCGATTTCTCAACCTTTGATATACACGACAGGGTCAATTATTCGGTTTTCGATACCTCACTTGAGCTGGATAAGGATTGCCGAGAGGTCAGGCTCTCGATAAAAATAGACACCGAGATTAGCTCCATAATGGATTATTTTGAAATATTCCTCAGACGAATGATAATGTGCAGAAAATCCGCCGAAACGCTCGGACTTGCATTCAAGCTGACTATCAACGGACAGAGCTTTATATAGCTTGAAGGGCAGTCTGGAGAATGGTGTGATTTTTCACCGGCTTCTCAATAAAATTTTCCGGAGAGTGGTATGATTTATCTTCTTGAAGACGACAGCGCGATACGCGAGCTTGTAACCTATTCGCTTGATAAGACGGGAAACAAGACTCGTGCATTTGCCACGCCAAGTGAGTTTTGGCGCGCTATGGAGGAGTGCCTGCCCGACCTGATTCTTCTCGACGTGATGCTTCCTGAGGAGGACGGTCTTGTTGTGCTTGAAAAACTCAGATGTGCCGAACGTACTAAAAAGATTCCGGTTATAATGCTGACCGCAAGGGGCACGGAATTTGACAAGGTAACGGCGTTTGACATAGGTGCTGACGATTACGTTACAAAGCCCTTTGGAGTTATGGAGCTCATCGCCAGAATAAAGGCGGTTATGAGAAGGTCCGATGTCAAGGACACGGAAGCAAAGAAATATTCCTCCGGCGACGTTTCTCTCTACGTGGAGCGGCATGAGGTCTTGGTCTCGGGCTCTCCGGTTACGCTTACTTACAAGGAATTCGAGCTTTTGAGCCTGCTTTTTGAAAATATGGGAAGAGTACTTACCCGCGACAGAATACTGCGCGAGGTATGGGGCTATGAGTTCGACGGTGAGAACAGAACCGTTGACGTTCACGTAAGAACGCTCAGACAAAAGCTTGGGGCGGCGGGTGATATTATCGAAACGGTTCGCGGTGTCGGATATAAAATAGGAGATTCCCGCGGATGACGGGAAAGATTTTCAGAAGCATATTCATGACGGCTCTTGCGGTGCTTCTGAGTGCGCTCGTTATAGTTTTCGTCTCTACTTACAACCATTATAGCGAAAGAATGATTGCCGAGCTCGAAAGAGACGGCGAATATATAAGCGCGGGCATTTCGAGCTACGGCTTGGAATATCTCGATACCGTGTCAGTCGAGGGTGTTCGCGTGAAGCTTATATCAAAGGACGGCGTGACGCTTTACGATTCGGCGCAAAACGATAAGCAGTCCTTGTGTTACACAGAGATTCTGGATGACGGCTCAACGCTCGTCGTGTCGACCTCCGAGTCGCCTATCGCCGGCGTTCTTATAGATATGCTCGGTACGGCATTCGTTTTGTTCGGATTTGCCGTTTTGCTTGCGTTGCTCGTTGCGAACAGTCTTTCGCGCAGTATAGTCAAGCCGATAAACAGTATAAACCTTGACAGTCCCGACGAATCGTCGGTATATGAAGAGCTGAAGCCTATGATAAGCAGGCTCACGCAGCAGAGGTACAGGATATCCCATCAGCTCGCTGAGCTGCGTATGAAGGAGGAGGAGTTCTCCTCCATCACGGCGAATATGAGCGAGGGAATAACCGTTATAAATTCAAAAACGCTTATTCTTTCCTGCAACGACGCGGCTAAAAAAATATTTGGCATAAGCGGTGAGATGCCGCGCAGCATACTTTCCTTGAACAGCTCCGAGAGCTTCAGAGCCGCAATAGTTAAGGCGCTTCGCGGAGAGGTGGCGTACGACGTTATCCGCACCGATGAAAAGGTATACGGTATTACCGCAAGTCCGGTTATGCAGGATTCGGCTGTTGAGGGTGCGGTGGTTCTCGTTATCGACGACACCGAGCGGGACGGACGCGAGAGGCTTCGCCGCGAGTTCACCTCAAACGTGTCGCACGAGCTGAAAACTCCGCTTACCGCCATATCCGGCTTTGCCGAGCTTATCCGCTCCGGAATTACCTCCCCGGAGGACACCCAAAGGTTTGCCGATAACATACATAAAGAGGCGGCGCGCCTTATAGTTCTTGTCGGAGATATAATACAGCTTACGCGACTTGACGGCTCCGAGATGCCATACGACGACGATCCTGTCAGGCTTGACGAGCTTGTGCGTGAAACTGCGGCTCGCCTTGAGGGAGTGGCGTCGGCGAAGGATATATCCATAGTATGCGAGACAGAGCGCGTGCGTATGCCGGGAAACTCGAAGATAGTCGAAGAAATAATATGTAACCTTACCGACAACGCAATTAAATATAACAGACCCGGCGGCTTTGTTAAGCTCTCTGCCTTTTCTGATGCAGGCGAGGCTGTGCTGTCGGTCAGTGATAACGGTATAGGTATTCCGCAGGACAAGCAGGACCGCGTTTTCGAGCGCTTCTTCCGCGTGGATA
Organism: Eubacteriales bacterium; assembly: GCA_045533755.1. Lineage (GTDB taxonomy): Bacteria > Bacillota > Clostridia > Oscillospirales > CAG-272 > UBA1740. The sequence goes on from JAZSIJ010000005.1 coordinate 6,520, forward strand.
AGAGTCACTCGAAGGACATAGGGGGTACGGGACTCGGCTTATCAATAGTTAAGCACTCTGCGGCCTATCATAAAGCGCGTATAATTCTTGAAAGCGAAGAAGGGCGGGGAACGGAAATTACGATTCGTTTCCCTGCGAAGATATAATAAAAGACCGCGATAGCGGCAGAATGGAGAAAATATGGGACCTTTTGAAATACTTTCGCTTTTGTGCGGTCTTGCTTTGTTCCTCTACGGTATGGAGCTTATGGGCGACGCCCTCAAAAAGAGCGCCGGCAACAATCTGAAGTCGATACTCGGTAAAATGACCACCAATCCCGTCAAGGGCTTTCTTCTCGGTCTTGCCGTAACGGCGGTTATACAGTCGTCATCGGCAACGACGGTTATGGTCGCCGGCTTCGTTACCTCGGGCCCGATGACGCTTCTTCAGTCGGTTGGCGTTATAATAGGTGCTAACGTCGGAACGGCGGTTACAGCGTGGCTCACTGCCCTGTCGGGTATTGGCGGTAACGGAGCAGAAACTGCGCTCGGAATAATACAGTGGCTCAAGCCTGACGCCTGGATGCCTATCCTTGCCGTTATAGGTATATGCCTCGTAATGTTCTCAAAGCGCGGCAAGAAAAAGGATATCGGAGTTATACTTCTCGGCTTCGCAATACTTATGGTCGGTATGTCGATGATGTCGGACTCTGTTTCGGGACTTAAGAATGACGCGGGCTTCCAGTCTATACTCACTATGTTCGAGAACCCCATTCTCGGTGTTCTTGCGGGCGTAGTCCTCACCGCGATAGTTCAGTCCTCCTCGGCGTCTGTCGGTATTCTTCAGTCTTTGACTGCAACGGGTGCTATTACGTACGGTGCGGCAATTCCTATCGTTATGGGACAGAATATCGGTACCTGCGTTACGGCTATGATTTCCTCCGTTGGAGCTAACAAAAACGGTAAGCGCGCGGCACTCGTGCATCTTTACTTCAATATCATCGGCGTCGTAGTAGTGCTTGCGCTCTTCTATCTTCTCAACTGGATATTTGAATTTACATTCCTTTCAACTGCAATAGATATGTGGGGAGTAGCCTTCGTACACACTATCTTCAAGATTATATGCGTAGCTATAATCGGTCCGTTCTATAAGCTTCTTGAGAAGCTTGCTGTCCTCACTATCAAGGACGGAAAAGAGAGCGAAACCGAAAGCCTTCTTGATGACCGTCTTCTTGAGACGCCTGCCTTTGCGGTAGGACGCGCGGCAGAGGTGACGGGTATTATGGCAGAAATTGCCACCTCGGCTCTCCGTAAGTCCCTGACCCTGTTTGATAAATACGACGCAAAGCTTGCCGACGATATAAGAGATAAGGAAACCAAGGCAGACGTGCTTGAGGACGCGCTTGGCAGCTATCTTGTGAAGCTCTCCTCCTGTGATATGGACGAGAGGGATTCAAGGCAGATAACCAAGCTCCTTCACATTATCGGTGACTACGAGCGTATATCCGACCACGCCGTCAATATAGTAGAGTCGGCTGAGGAAATGCACGATAAAAAGATTGAGTTCTCGCCTCAGGCACAGCGCGAGATAACCGTGCTTCGCGGTGCGATAGACGAGATACTTTCGATAGCCTACGATGCATTTATCGGCGACGATATCGACAGGGCGGCTGACGTTGAGCCTCTTGAGCAGCTTATAGACGAGCTGAGAGATAAAATCAAGCTTAATCACATACTCAGGCTTCAGAAGAGCGAATGCTCAATAGAGCACGGCTTCATTCTCTCCGACCTGCTTACGAACTTTGAGAGAGTTGCCGACCACTGCTCCAATATTGCCGGCTGCGTTATAGAAATATCCGAGTTCGACGCTCTCGATATGCACAAATATCTCGCGGATATCAGAGCAGGTAGCGAAGGCTTTGACGATAAGTTTGCGGAGTATAAGCGTAAATATTCTATTTGATTTTGGGCGAAAGCTCTTTAATCGGGGGTGTTCCGAATTTTCGGGACACCCTTTTGCTGTTTACGGCTCTACTGTTTTGTCATTATTCTACTATTTTGAATAGAATATAGGTAGCCGACGGTATCTTTGGGACGTTGTCGGCTTTTAAAAAATGAATGGCAGTGAAAAAGAAATGAAATTCAAAAGAGCACTCGATTCTATTGTAATCGGGGAGAGACGTGATGTAGTGTGCGTGGGTATGACGGGAGAGGTTAGACGGCGATTCTTCGACCTCGGATTTTCCGTCGGAGAGCGCGTAAGGTGCGTTGGTTCAAGTCCGCTCGGAGACCCGATAATGCTTGTCGTTGGGGGCAAGGTAATTGCGGTGCGCAGACGTGACCTCGCAAAAATATATACGGAGTAGCCGCCGGACAGGGTAATCGGCTATCTTATACTTTCTATAAAGGAGGATTTGAGTTTGCGCTGTGCGGGCTTAGAGAAAAAGCACATATCGGGAGAGCGTGCGGTTCGTGTCGTGCTTGCCGGAAATCCCAACGTGGGCAAAAGCACACTGTTTAACGCCTTGACCGGCGGAAAGCAGCATACGGGAAACTGGGCGGGAAAAACGGTTGACACAGCCGTCGGCGAGGCAACGTTCGGAGATAAACGCTACGTTCTGTGCGATATTCCGGGTACTTATTCGCTTTTTGCACGGTCAAAGGAGGAGGGGGTTGCGCGCGATTTTATCTGCTTTGGCGGAGGCGACGTGACCGTCGTGGTAGCCGATGCTACCAGATTCCGCTCGGGAATAAATCTTCTGTTTCAGGTTATGGAGGCTACTGAGAAATGCGTTCTCTGCCTCAATTTCGCACACGCCGCAGAGCGAGCCGGCGCGAGTATAGATACCGAGAGGCTGGAGGAGCTGCTCGGTATTCCAACCGTGGCTCTTGACGCTCGAAGGAGACGAGGCCTTGAGGAGCTTTTCGGAGCAATAGACAGAGCTCTCTCGGAGGGCTGCCCGAAGAAGCTCAACATTAAATATCCCGAGCCCTTTGAGCGTGCTATCGAATACGCCGTGGGAAGACTTGCCGAGCTCGGCTGCGGTGAGCCAAGACGCTTTTACGCTTTGCGGATGCTCGAAAATGACCGCGACCTTTGCCAAAGCCTTTCCGAGCGTATTGGGAGCGCGGAGATTATAAGCGCTCTTTGCGACGAGCTTCAAGGCTACGCCGCTGAGGCAGGAGGTGATGCGGGCGGTGACCCGATAAACGATTCCAGGCGCGCATCAGCCGAGCTTATTTTCAACACGCTCCCCACTCTTTTGCTCGACGAATACCCGAAGCGCGACGAAAAAATAGACAGAATTCTGACCGGAAAATATACAGCGTTTCCCATTATGGCGCTTCTTTTGGCGCTTGTTTTGTGGATAACCGTTTCGCTCGCAAACTATCCGTCCGGGTGGCTTGCCTCCTTGTTTGAGTGGATTATAGCGGGTGTTCGGGTGCTTCTTATTCGCGTTTCTGCGCCCGATTGGTGCGTGAGTCTTGTATGCAGCGGTGTGCTTGGTACTCTTGCGAACGTGATTTCGGTAATGCTTCCGCCTATGGCAATATTCTTCCCATTTTTCACGATACTTGAGGATTCGGGATATCTGCCGAGAATTGCCTGCAACCTTGACCGTCCGCTCTGCCGAGCAGGCGCTTGCGGAAAGCAGGCGCTTACCATGTGTATGGGACTCGGCTGTAATGCTGTCGGCGTTATGGGATGTCGGATAATTGACTCCCCGCGTGAGCGGTTTGCCGCTATACTTACCAACTCGCTTATGCCCTGCAACGGAAGATTTCCTACCATAATACTTCTCGCGGGAATATTCTTTGCCTCGGGTGTCGGAGGACTCCTCGGTGGTGCGATTGTTGCTCTTGTCTTAACCGCAACGGTAATTTTAGGTGTTCTTCTTACGCTGATTTTAACACGGGTACTTACTTCTACGCTTCTTCGCGGAGAAGCCTCCTTCTTCACCATAGAGATGCCGCCATATCGCAGACCCGATTTTCTCGGCGTTCTGGTGCGCTCGCTTCTTGACAGAACTCTGGCGGTTCTTTGGCGTGCGGTAAAGGTAGCCGCACCTGCGGGGCTCGTTATATGGCTGCTTGCAAACCTTTCCTTTGGCGGCGCTACCGTTCTTTCGGCTATCACGAGCGCCCTTGACCCCATTGGCAGATTTCTCGGAATGGACGGAACTGTTCTTGCCGCTTTCATACTCGGCATACCTGCAAACGAGATAGTTATTCCTATCGCTCTTATGGCATACGCCGCGGAGGGTAGCCTTACGGAGATGAGCGTCGCGGCAACCCGTGAGCTTCTCATAGCTAACGGCTGGAGTATATGGACTGCGGTGTCGGTTATAATTTTCTCGCTTTGCCATTTTCCATGCGCCACGACGCTTCTCACAATAAAGCGCGAAACGGGAAAGCTTCGATATGCCGTTCTTGCCTTTCTTCTTCCGACGGCACTCGGCGTGACGCTTTGCGCACTTATCAATTTACTCGTAGGCGCTTTTTCATAGAAAAAGGGGTGAGCCGTATGTGGCTCACCCCTTAAAATGCTATTAGAATCAATCAAGCTCGCTGTTTCGGATAATTCCAAGTCCGACGCCGAGAGAATCGCCGCTCTTAATGAGCTCTACGGCCGCGCGCTCAAGGCTGTTTTGCGGCTCGATTTCCGCGAGCAGCTCGGGAGAGTAGTTGCGGTAGAATATTCTCCAGAAATTCTTGTTGGTTGCCTCTCCGCGATTATCATATATATCGAAAAGGGCGGCAAACTTCTTTATGTTTGACCTGTCGGGCAGCCTTTCGGTCAGAGGTGTGTAGAGAAGCCACGAGGAGCAGGCAAGTGGAACGTCGCCACCTTCGAAATCCTTCTTATACCAATCTCGCGCCATGCGGAGTGATTCGCGCACGTCATCAATATTAAGGGGGCCTGACGAGGGGATATGAATATATATCACGGTGTCGCCTGCCTTCAGCTTCTCTCCGCAAGGCAGATTGAGCGTTCCCTTGTTGTATTGAAGCCTGCCGAGCGCAAAGCGGTCGAGCGTGAAGAAGAGCTTGAACCAGCTTTCTACATTAGTGCCCCAAATACCCGTGAGGTTCTTGTATTCGAGAAGCTTAGTACGCAGGTCGTACATAGAGTCGTACCAGACCTTATCGGAAAGCCCCTTTTGTTTGTAAAGGCTGCGGAGAGCGTCTGCGGCGCTGAGGAGGACGAGCATTGACACGGTGTGGTTGTGGATACCCGTTTTCTCGGCAATTTCGTTAATGTGCGCTATGAAATCGCCCTCCTTGACAAAAAGAGCAACGTGTGCCGAATAGAACGCGTCATTTGCCTCTGCACAGGCTGTGAGACGTGTATATTGCTCTGCAAGATATTCGATAGCCTCTACGGGAAAATCAAGCTCTGTCATTATGGGCTTTATCATAGCAAAAGTTACCTTTCAAATTTGTTTTATATAGGCGCTTCAATTATATCAAACCGATGTGCCGTTGTCAACCCTTATGGGTTACTTTTTTGCTTTTTCTTACCGAAAGCGGCGTTGTGCCGAAGCGTTTCTTGAATTCACGGTGAAAATAGGAGGCGTTTTCGTATCCTACGCTTGAGATTATCTCGTTTATCGGCATAGAGCTCTCCAAAAGAAGAGTCATAGCGCAGCGCATTCGCTCGTCTATCAGGATTGCCTTAAAGCTCTTTCCGAAAAGCTCAAGGACAAGCCGTGAAAGATAGGGCGGAGAAAGATAAAGCTTTCCCGCAAGCTCTGTGAGCGAGGCTGTTTTGTAGCTATTCTTCAGGTAGGCGGAAATTATCTTTTTTCTCTTGCTCTCAACGGTTTCGGGAATGCTTGCACCTATCAGAAGCGAGTCGCTTTCAGCCGACAAATAGCGGAGAAGAAGAGCGAGAGTGCGCGTTATAATATCAATGTCAGCGCGCTCGTCTGTAAGCTCGAAGATGATGTTCTCGGTCAAATTTTCTATCTGCTTTTTACCGCCGGTCTGAAAGTGAAGATACATAGCTCCGCCCGAGGGGCGCGAGCTTTCCTTTATGAAGCTTGAAAAAACCGACTCGCCAAGCATTGGCAGAACAGTCCCGATAAAGCCGTCGGAAAGAATGAGGTTAACGCCTATATCATTCTCGCCGGCAAGGTCAACAGAGTGCGAGATGTGCTTGTTGAGAAAGAGGGAGTCCCCCCTTCCGAGCCGTATTTCGCGTCCGTCTATTCGGTGAGTGATGCTCCCTGCGAGAACTATCATCATTTCTATGTAGTTGTGGCGGTGGCGCGGAAAGGGAGCAAAGCGCGTATGACGGCTTATGCTCACCTCGCGTGAGCCTATATTTTCGGCTGAAATTATGAAATCGCCGGTGCTTCCGATTTCCCTATATATGTTTTCGCCGCTCAATATACGCTTCTCGTCCTCGTTTGTTTCGGACAGCTTTTCAAGAAGAAAGCTCTGCATAAATTCCTCCGCAAGAGTATTATGTTCTATTTTATCACGTTTTTTAGGAAAAAGCAATAATAATATTAAAAAAAGACACTTTTTACAGTAATTTTCAACCTTGCATGTATAAAGAATATGTGATATTATAGAATTGTAATAAAATTACAAACAAGGAGATAGGCTATGAATTGTTATCTTGCGGTTGATATTGGTGCGTCAAGCGGCAGACACATAGTCGGCTGGATTGAGAACGGAGAGGTTCAAACCGAGGAGATATACCGCTTCCCCAACGGTATGGACGAGGTAGACGGACATCTAGTGTGGGACACCGAAAGGCTTGTGCGCGAGGTTAAGGCAGGACTTCGTGCGTCGCTCGAAAAGTATCCCAATATAGTAAGCATGTCGGTTGATACATGGGGCGTTGATTACGTTCTTCTTCGCGGTGAGGAGGAGGTCATGCCCGCATATGCATACAGAGATTCACGCACCGACGAGTCTATCCCCGAGGTGCATAAGATAATTCCCTTCGAGGAGCTGTATTCAAGGACGGGAATTCAGTTCAATAAATTCAACACGGTATACCAGCTTTACCACGATAAGATGGCAGGCAGACTTGAGGGGGTGACCGACTTCCTTATGATGCCCGAGTACATTATGTATAAGCTCACCGGCGTTAAGAAAAAGGAATTTACGAATCTCACGACGGGAGCGCTCGTTAATGCCGAAACGCTTGAATACGACGGTGAAATAGTAAGAAGGCTCGGACTTCCCGAGTGCTTCATCACAGAAATTTCGCAGCCCGGCGACCTTATAGGCAGACTTTCGCCAGATGTTGAGGCTGAGGTAGGCGGAAATCTTGACGTGGTATTCTGCGCAACTCACGACACGGGCAGTGCGGTTGAGGCGATAACGATGGAGAATGACTCTCCCTACATATCCTCGGGCACATGGTCGCTCCTCGGTGTAAAGACTCCGAAGCCTATAACCGATGAAAAGAGCAGAGCTTCTGGATATTCCAACGAGGGCGGAGTAGGCTACAACCGCTATCAGATAAACATCACGGGTATGTGGATAATACAGAGCCTCAGAGCAGAGCTTTGCCCCGACACCTCCTATGCTGATATTGCCGCTATGGCGAGCGAGAGTAACTTCTCGGGCATATTCAACGTAAACGACGAGGCGTTTCTCGCGCCGAAGAGCATGAAGGCTGCTATTCACGATTACTTTGCCGCACGCGGCGAGAGCACGCCGGGCTCTGCGGCGGATTACTTCAACAGCGCTTACGTAAGCCTTGGATATTGCTACAACGAGGCTATACGTGACCTTGAGAACAACACCGGCAGAACCTATCCCGACATCTACATCGTCGGCGGCGGTGCTAAAAACGGCTACCTTAACTCTATAACCGAGAAATACACCGGAAAGAGAGTTATCGCGCTTCCCATCGAGGCTACTGCAATAGGAAATCTTAAAATACAAATGAAAAGAAACGGAGAAAAGGCATGAAAAACTATGAATCTGCAAAGCTCGCCTACGCTAAGTACGGAATAGATACCGAGGCTGCGATAGAGGCACTGAAAAACACAACGATAGCAATCCACTGCTGGCAGGGTGACGACGTGGTCGGCTTCGACAGTCCCTCAGCGCTTTCGGGCGGAATACAGGCTACCGGAAACTATCCCGGCAAGGCAAGGAGCTTCGAGGAGCTTTCTATGGATATGGATAAGGCGTTTTCGCTTATCCCCGCTAAAAAAAAGATAAATCTTCACGCCTGCTACGCGGTATTTGAAGAGGGAGAATGGGTGGACCGCGATGCTATCGAGCCGAAGCATTTTGCAAAGTGGGCCCAGTTTGCAAAGAAGCACGGGGCGGGAATTGATTTCAACCCTACCTTCTTCTCGCACCCGATGGTAAAGGATAATCTCACGCTTTCCTCTCCTGACGAGGAGGTTCGCAAATTCTGGGTAAAGCACGCGATAGCCTGTCTTAAAATATCCGAGTATTTCGCTGCCGAAACAGGAGTTCCCTGTGTTATGAACATCTGGATTCCCGACGGATACAAGGATATTCCCGCAGACAGAATAGGACCGAGAGCAAGATTCAAAGAATCGCTCGACGAAATACTTGCAACCCCCTACGACAAGGAGAAGGTTTACGTAACTCTCGAGTCGAAGGTCTTCGGTATCGGTCTTGAGTCCTACACCGTAGGTTCGGCGGAGTTCTGCCTCTCCTACTCCATAGCAAACGGCATCACTCCTCTTATGGATAACGGTCACTACCATCCCACCGAGGTCGTTTCGGATAAGATATCCTCGCTTCTTCTCTTCAGCGACAAGATTGCCCTTCATGTAACCCGTGCTGTAAGATGGGACTCCGATCACGTCGTAATATACGATGACGAAACGCGCGAGATAGCAAAGGAAATAGTAAGAAACGACGCGCTTGACAGAGTATTTATTGCTCTCGATTACTTCGATGCCTCGATAAACAGAATTGCGGCTTGGGCGATAGGCGCGAGAAACATGGCAAAGGCGCTTCTCTTTGCCCTTCTTCAGCCCTCGGATATGCTGCGCGAGCTTCAGGACAAGAGCGATTACACAAAGGTTCTCGCTATCAGCGAGGAGCTTAAGACTCTCCCCCTTGGCGACGTTTGGGACGAATACTGCGAAAGATGCGGCGTTCCCGTCGGTATGGATTGGGTTAAAGAGGTTGACGCTTACGAGGCAAGCGTTCTCGCAAAGAGAGCTTAACACTATCGTATAAGGAGAGGGCAAATGCCCTCTCTTTATTATAGAAAAAGTCTGTTCAAACGCCGTATTTTCGGTGAAAATCGGTGACATTTTAAAATATTTTGAAAAAATTTCAAAAACATATTGCTTTTTTTTTCGTTTTGTGATAGAATACCTTTATGATTTATGATGCGTTAGTAGCGCAATAATATAATTCGAATATTTCGCTGATGAAAGGATAAATAAATGGAGTACGTTCTTCTTGCAATATTGCTTGTATGTGCAATAGTTATCGTCGTTGCCGTTATCTTCCAGAAGAGTGGAGAGAAGGGCCTTTCGGGTACTATCGCAGGTAATTCCGAAACCTATTACGGTAAGGATAAGACGGGTGGCAGAGATAAGATGCTCTTTAAGTGGACTCTTATTGCATCTATCGTTTTTGCCGTTGCGGTTGTGGTAGTGTACGTTATTCAGCCCGATTATACCAAGGGCTACGACGTTGACGCTTGGCAGACGCTTTCGCAGTTCGCAAGCATCTTTGAATAATCAAAATCAACTGCCGTGTATTGCACGGCAGTTGATTTTTTAGAAGGGAAAAGAGAAATGAAAAAAAGAATAGCCGCACTCGTTATGCTAGACCTTCTCTTCCTGCTTTTTCTGATAATATCGGGGACGGCATCCGGGGCTTTGCGATGGGGGTTGTATTTTCTTGCATATATACTTCCGATAGGGGCAGGGGTGCTTTTGCTTCGCAGGCATGGGCTTTTTTGCGTGCCGCCGAGGCTTGTCATAGGAGAAAAAAGGGCGGTTTTTTCGTTGGCGCTTTTCGCCCCTACGATGCTGGCTGTTATTGCTGTTTCCGCCTTAACAACGCTGGTTCTGTCACTTTTTGGTAAAGTCAACGACGTCGACGTGTCGGGAAACCTGCTTTACGAGCTGCTTCGTCACGCTCTTCTTCCGGCTCTGCTTGAGGAGCTCCTCTTCAGATATATTCCGATAAAGCTTCTTTTGCCTTATTCCGGGCGAGGCGCTATCGGTGTGTCGGCTTTGCTTTTTGCATTGATACATGTCAACCTGTTTCAAATCCCCTACGCGCTTTTAGCGGGCGCTATATTTGGATTTCTGACGGTTGCATCGGGCAGTATTCTTCCTGCGGTGGTTTTGCATTTTCTGAATAATGCGGTGTCGGTTTTATGGATGAGAAATCCGGAAACAGTGCCATACGTTATTTTGCCTCTGCTTTTGCTTTTATCGGTTCCCTCCGTTCTTTATATTGTAAGGAAGAGGAGAGAATATGCGGCAGAAATAACGCGCGCCACAGGCGGCGAGAGGATAGGCTTTTCCCCCGAGCTTTGGGTGATGGCGGCGGTTTGCCTTATTATGTCGGTTCTTTCTCTTTGAGGTGATTATGGAAATAAAAAACGATGAATTTTATATGCGTCGCGCGTTGGAGCTTGCACGCGAGGCTGAGGCAATTGACGAGGTTCCCGTCGGTGCGGTTGCGGTTCGGGACGGGGAAATTGTTGCGGAGGCATATAACACACGTGAGAAGACGAGGTGTGCTACGCATCACGCCGAGGTGCTTTGCATTGAGCGCGCCTGCGCGGCGCTCGGGGGCTGGAGGCTTCCCGGTGTAACGCTCTACGTCACGATGGAGCCCTGTGCTATGTGCGCGGGTGCAATCATAAATGCGAGGGTTGAGCGGGTTGTGTACGGAGCGCGTGATATACGCTTCGGTGCTTTTGGCTCACTTATTAACCTTGCAGATCTGCCTCTGAATCACACTCCGGAGGTCGTGGGTGACGTGCTCGGTGAGGAGGCGCGGGAAATTTTAAGCACATATTTTCGCAAAAAACGGGAAAAATTAAAAAAAGAGAAGTTAACGCTTCCTGATTGATGCGAGGTAATATGAAGAAAATAGCGCAGGTTATAGGTTCAAAAAGACTGACGGCAGACGTTTTGGCGGTTGCCGAAACGGTAAAGAACCTAAGCCGGCGCTTTTCCTTTGACGTTATTATACCCAAAGACGCCGAATACCGAGATAGGATTCTGGGACTTGGCGCGAGGGTAATTACGCTCGACACCACACGTGAGGTCAACGCAAAAACAATACTTTTCTTCAAGAGATATTTCTCTGAGAATCCGGCGGATATTGTACACACACACGTCTCGGCAGGGGCGAGAATAGGAGCAAGACTCGCAGGAATAAAAAACTGCATATCCTCGCGAGGATTTAATTCGGGAAAGCCGCGAAGAGCAAAATGGATTACCTCTCCGATTTACAATATCTTCACCACAGCCACTCTTTGCACAAGCGAAAGCTTCTATGACCTGCTTGTTCGAGAGGGGGTGAAGAGGGACAGAATTCTTCCGCTTCTACCGTACGGTGCTTTTGGCAGCGCTCAAGCAAAGCGTGAGAGGTGTGAAGAAAAAGAGGCGCTCATAGTCTGCCCTCTTCCGTTCTACCGCGGATTTGGGCATAAAACTCTTATAAGGGCGTTTTCGAGAATGCAGGAAAAGCATCCGTCAAGGCTTGTTTTCGTAGGCGACGGCCCCGAAAAAGAGGATTGCCGATTGCTTGTCAGCAGGCTGGGTGTTGGGGGGCGTGTTGATTTTTACAGTAGCGAAATGCTAACCAAAGTTTACAATATGAAACCGTCACTTACTGTGTTTACTCAAGAGGAGGCATGGGAGCTTCCGTGCGCGCTTCTTGGCGGTGCGCAGACGGCTACCGTTGCAAGCGACCTTCCCGAAAACAAGGATTTATTCATCGATACGTGTGAGTTTTATCTTTCCGGAGATGAGTTTTCGCTGGAGCGGGCGATGCTTCGGGGACTTTCGTGCGACGGTGCTTCCGACGTATACGATGCCGATTTCCAAACCCCGCTCGGCTTGATTTGCGACTCGCATGAGCGCATATACACGGCTTTGCTATCTTTGTGATTTCTTTTGCGCTTGGTTTGCTAACGTTTTAAGCTGTTGTAGGCACTTCAGAGGGCGCTTTCTATTATTTTTTGGATTGACTTTTGAACTCATATATGATAAAATGAATAATATGAAGAAGGAATATATTGAATGCGGTGTCGTGCGCTCTGCACACGGAGTCCGCGGACTTGTGAAAATTGAATCCTGGTGTGACAGCCCAAAGGTGCTCGCAGGACAGAAGCGCGTTTTTCTCGCCGAAGGAGACGGCGAATATAAAGAGCTTACCGTTCTCTCGGCTTCGGTTATGGGCGAGCTCGTCCTGATGGGACTTTCGGGCATAGAGTCGCGCGAGGATGCCTTTGCCTATCGCGGCAGGACGCTTTATCTTCATCGCTCGGACATTCCCGTTGCGCGCGGTGCGGTACTCATTGCCGACATTATCGGACTTCCCGTAATAGACGCAGGAACCGGAAAAATATACGGCAAGGTAAAGGACGTGACCGACGCTCCGGCATCGAAGCTTTACGTTATAGAAACCTCATCGGGCGAGGTGCTTTTGCCCGGAGTAAAGGAATTTGTGAAAAGGGTAGATACCGAGGAGGGCGTATATATTACTCCTATTCCCGGATTTTTCGGTGACGGCGATGAGGTTTGACGTGATGACCTTGTTTCCCGATATGGTGAGGGGAGTTCTGTCCGAGAGCATAATCGGCAGAGCACAGGCGTCGGGAATAATAGAGGTTGAGTGCCATAATATACGAGATTTTTCAAAAGACAAGCATAAAAAGACCGATGATTCTCCGTTTGGGGGAGGTGTCGGAATGGTTATGACCTGTCAGCCGATTTTCGATTGCTACGCTCACGTAAGAGAGAAAATACCCGAAGATGCCCGTACCCGTGTCGTGTATATGTCGCCAAAGGGCTCGATATTTAATCATGAAACGGCAAATAGACTTGCCGAATACGACAACCTCATATTCCTGTGCGGACATTACGAGGGGGTAGACCAGCGGGTTATCGACTCTATAATAGACGAGGAAATATCCATAGGCGATTACATAGTTACCGGCGGAGAGATACCTGCGTGTATAGTTATAGACGCTGTTTCAAGGCTCAAGGAGGGTACTCTCGCGTCAAAGGAGTGCTACGAGGGCGAATCGGTTGCCTCGGGCATACTTGAGTATCCGCAATACACCAAGCCGAGAAGCTATAACGGCATGGAGGTTCCCGAGGTTTTGCTTTCGGGAGACCACAAAAAAATAGAAAGATGGCGGCTCGAGGAGGCTGTGGCTATAACTAGAGAGCGCCGTCCGGATATGCTTCTTCTGCACCCCGAATACGAGGAAGCGCTTTTGCCGAAGGAAAAAAAGATGCGGAGACGTAGGAAGAGCTCCGAAAGTTAAAAGAAAGGAGGGGTACCGTGTCGAAAAAATCTATGAAAAGCTTGATATTAGGCTATGAAACACCGGTGTATCTTCGAGAGGACGGCGGTGAGATAAATACCGGAGTGAAGTTTTGGGAACGCTCCCTGAGCGGAAGCATTACGTCGGCGAAAAAGAAAATATTAACCTCGGGCTTAGTTAAATTTTTCAACAAGCTCTTGAGGTATATAGCCTACACAAGCACCAGAGGCTTTGGCGCGCTCTTTCTTACCTTTGGTCTTCTTTCTATAACGCTGGGTCTTGCCAAGGCATATTTCGGTGTGGTGGATTCCGGATTCAGCTTTTCGGTAATTGCCGGTGCCGTCCTCGCCATTTTCGCTATTCCGCTGCTTCTCGTGGATAAGCCGTTTTGCATAGCACTTCAGGATTTTAGCATTACCGACTACATATTCTTTGAGTTTTTCTCTATAAAGAGAATGCACAGGCAGTCAGGCGAGCGCGGCATTCCCGTTCTCGTTATGGTAATCGTCGGACTGGTTTTTGCGGGACTTGGCGTCTTTGTCAGCTTGGATAGGGTTCTCGCGGTTATTTTGGCAACGGTGGTGGTATATCTTTCCTTTGCCTCGCCCGAGTTCGCCTTTTTCTCGATAATAATAATACTTCCGTTAGTTCCGGTGCTTTCGCAGGGAATGCTTGTGCTTGGCTGTATGATAGGCGCCGCGTTTGTTTCCTTTATGCGTAAGGTCATATTCGGAAAGCGCGTTTATTCGATAGAGCAGTATGACGTCATTATCGCGCTTTTTCTCGCCTGCGTGCTGATAAGCGGAATCTTTATGAGGGGCTTTGAGTCCTTCGGAAGCTCGCTTCTCTTCATGCTGTTCGCTCTTGGATATCCGCTTGCGAGCAATCTTATCGTTAACCGCCGCCTTGCAGACTGTGCCCTCGGTGCGTTGCTTATCTCTTCGGTCTTCACAACCGTCAGCACGGTGACAGACGCGGTGAGCGTCATCAAAGCCAAAGGCTTTGCGGCTCTCCCGGATTACTCGGCGAGGGCTACCTTTGGAAGCTCGGGAGTATATGCCGTTTATCTTGCCGTGGTGATTATAGCATCGGTGTACTTTATATCGGTGTCAAGGCACAAGCCCATAAGAGCCCTGTACGTTACGGCGTTTGCCGCAAACCTTATCTGTCTTTTCTTGACCGTGCGCCCCGATCTGCTTTTAGCTCTTGTTTCGGCTTTCATAGGCTACGTAATCGTAAAGCGCGCAGGCAGATTTGCTCCTCTCTCGGCACTTTCGATATTTTTGCCTTTAACTCTGCTTTCTCTTCCCGGCGAAATATTCGATTTACTTATGAGCGGTATGGGATTTGCGTATTCGAAGTCGGAGCTGCTTTCTCTTTGGGAGCGCTCGTGGGATATGCTGAGGGATAATTTCTTTACCGGTGTCGGAATCGGAAGCGACAGCTTTATATCCGAAATAGTGAACTACGGACAGACGGGTGCGCCCAACGCCTCAAATCTCTTTATCGAGATAGGCTGCGAGGCGGGAGTTATTGCGCTCTTCTTCTTCCTTCTTGTTATGGTGGTGCGGATTTTCCATCGCTCGACGTACAGGATATACACGTCGGACTCACAGGTAAGCTCACTTTCGCTGACTGCGGGAGCAATGGCAATCGCGCTCGTTGCCATCGGTATGACCGAATACATCTGGGAAGATAACACTATGTACTACCTTTTCTGGTGCATATTCGGTATTGGAAGCGCGGCTCTGCGCATTTCAAAGCGCGAGCATGACGACAGAGTTATGTACTACGGCGACCTGATGAGCGTTGACTCCTCGGTTATAGATGTGAAAATAAATTAATTTGTGCAATCTGCTACAAAAATTCATTCAAATAATGTAAAATGTTTCAAAAAACTTTTTCAAAACACTTGATTTTTATTTTTTAATTTGCTATACTATTTTTGATAAGTAAAGTCTCTAAGGAGAAAGCATAATGATTTCACGCGGCGTAACTATAGAAAACGGCGTAGGTCTGCACGCAAGACCCGCAACCTTCTTCGTTCAGAAGGCGAATTCCTACAAGAGCTCCATCTGGGTTGAAAAGGGCGATTGCAGAGTGAATGCCAAGAGCCTTCTCGGCGTGCTCTCGCTCGGTATTTCGCAGGGCTCGGCTATAACGATAATAGCCGACGGTCAGGACGAGGCAGAGGCTGTTGCAGGACTTACGTCTCTCGTTGAGAGTAAGTTCGAAGGGATTTAAGTAGAAGAGAGTCGAACCCTCGGTGTTCGGCTCTCTTTCGTATAATATAAAATCCACGCCACGCGGAGTATAGCAAACGCAAATCTTGGAGGGGAGGTCCTGTATGACGGTGCTCGAAAGACTGAGGGACAAGGCAAATTCGCTGCCGCTGTCTCCCGGAGTTTATATAATGAAAAACGCCGAGGGAAAGGTCATATACGTCGGCAAGTCGAAAAAGCTGAAGAACCGTGTGACGAGTTATTTTACCGGCACGGGACACAGCTTCAAAACGGCTAAAATGGTCAGCCAGGTACGCGATTTCGATTACGTTGTGTGCTCGACTGAGATTGAGGCGTTGACTCTTGAAAACGTCCTCATTAAAAAGCATACCCCAAAATACAATATAAAGCTGAAGGACGCGAAGTCCTATCCCTATATTAAGGTAACGGCTGATACCTACCCAAAGATCTTCGTAACCCGAGAGAGAAAAAGCGACAGGGGAAGATATTTCGGCCCTTATCAAAGCTCACAGGCGGCGCGTACCGCGCTCGAGACGGTGATGAAAATATTTTCTCTTCCGACCTGCAAGCGTTCATTCCCGAAGGATATTGGCAAGGAGCGCCCCTGCATTTATAAGGAGATGGGCAGATGTATTGCGCCCTGCGCGGGGGGCGTGTCGGCGGAGGAATATTCGGCACTTGTAAGGTGCGCCGAGTGGGTGCTTTCGGGCAATTCTAAGGAAACCAAGGCAGAGCTTGCGCGTGAGATGGAGGCGGCGTCCGAGGCGCTTGAATTTGAGCGCGCGGCAGCCCTGCGCGACAGTATAGCCGCACTTGAGAGGCTCTCGGAAAAGCAGAAGGTCGTGGCAGACTCCAGGGTTAACCGTGACGTATTTGCCGTTCACATCTCGGAAACCGAGGGGGCGCTTGCCGTACTTACCGTAAGGGAGGGCGCGCTTATAAATAAGCAGGAATTTATTCTGTCAGCCGAGGACGCCGCATCAAGCGACGACGTTATTTCGCTGATAGCGGATTATTATGACGGCACAGGAAATCTGCCGAGGGAAATAATGCTCGATTTTCCCCTTTCAAGCGAGGACACCGAGCTTCTCTCGGAGTATCTTTCGGTAGGTCAAAGACACAAGGTTTCGGTAAGATTTCCCGAGCGCGGCGACGGACGTGCTCTTTGCGATATGGCAGAGGAAAACGCAATGGAGGCGGCCAGGCAGTACAGGCTTGAGGGTGAAAGAGAGGACAAGAGCCTTCGCAGGCTCACGGAGCTTCTCGGTATTCCCGAGCTTCCGCGCCGTATTGAAGCTTACGACGTATCCAATATCGGCAACGAGAATATAGTCGCATCAATGGTAGTGTATCAGGAAAGCAAGCTCAAGAAAAGCGATTACAGAGTTTTCAATATAAAAACGACGGGGGGCGCCGACGATTACGGCGCTATGCGTGAGGTATTGCGCAGAAGACTTGCCCATATAGGTGATGGAATGGCATCGCTCGGTGAAGCTCCCGACATGCTCCTTATAGACGGCGGCGCGGCACACGTCGGTGTCGCTAAAGAGGTCGCGGCAGAGATGAACCTTGACCTGCTTATATATGGAATGGTCAAGGACGAATTCCATAAAACGCGAGCGCTGACCGACGGGGGCGCGGATATTGCGATAGCTCGTGAAATGAACGTCTATGCACTCATTTATAAAATTCAGGAGGAGGCGCATCGCTTCGCCGTCAAGAATTCAGAGGGCGGAAAAATACGCACTATGACACACTCCTCGCTCGAAAAAATAAAGGGCATCGGGGCAAAAAAGGCAAGGCTACTTCTCTCGAAAATGACGCTCTCGGAGATACGCAACGCAGGTGAAGAGGAGCTCGCAAAAATCGGCGGCATATCTGCCCGCGACGCTCACGAAATATACCTGTATTTCAAGGAAAAGAAAAAGGAAGGTACTACCCGTGTTAAGAATAATAACAGGAACGGCAAAGGGAAAAAAGCTGAAAACTCTTGAGGGCGAGGCAACCCGTCCAACCTCAGAGAGAATAAAGGAGGCAATATTTTCCTCGTTGCAGTTTGACATAGAGGGCAGGCGGGTGCTTGACCTGTTTGCCGGCTCGGGACAGATGGGGCTTGAGGCTCTCTCGCGCGGTGCGATCTCGGTAATGTTCGTCGATTCCTCAAGAGAGGCGATGGACGTGGTCAAGGATAACGCCGCGACTACGGGCTTTACGAGAGAGTGCAAATTCACGGTCAGCGATTGGCGCAACTTTATCAGAAAGGCTTCGGGCAGGGGCGAGAGGTACGACCTCGTGTTTATAGACCCTCCTTATGCAGACGAGTGCTGTGCCGATGCGGCAATGAGGCTTGCCTCGGGCGGTATGCTCCCTCTCGGCGCGATAGTCGTGCTTGAATCGGGTACAGAGGAGATACAATTTGACACGCTCTCGGGCTTTGAGCTTCTCAAATCGAAGGATTACGGAAAAAAGACAGCTCTTAATATTCTCATTTATCGGGGAGGCGAGGAGAAGTGAGCAGCGTTATTTTGCCGGGAAGCTACGACCCCGTGACACTGGGGCACCTTGCGGTAATAGAGCGTGCGGCAAAGCTTTACGACGAGGTTTACGTTGTTGCATTTGTAAATCCCGATAAGGAATACACCTTTTCGGTCACCGAGAGGGTAAGTATGCTTATGCTCGCTGTCGAGCATCTTCCGGGCGTCCTTGTCAGCTATTCGTCGGGACTTGTCATAGATTATATGCGTGAGCACTCGATAGACAAGATAATCAAGGGTTATCGCAATCGGTCTGATTACGAGTATGAGCTTTTGCAGGCAAGATGGAATATGGAGCACGGCGGATACGAGACAGAGCTTTGGCAATGCGAGCCCGAAATGGAAGAGGTAAGCTCGAGCCTCGCGCGTGAAATGATAGCCTCCGACGGTGCGCTTGATAAAATTTTACCCGAAAGGGTAATAGAATACGTCAAAAATCTTGACAAAAAGGGTCAAATATAATATAATATTTATTTGGAAACATACACCCGAAAGGAATAATATAATGCAGGAAAGAATTGAAGAACTGAGAAAAAGCTTCAGTGCGGCTCTTGCGTCGGCTGTCGACGCTGACAGCCTTGAGAGCCTTAGAGTAGAGTATCTCGGTAAAAAAGGCCACGTTGCAGAGCTTATGAAGGGACTTCGCGATGTCGCTGACAAGCGCGCGGCAGGTCAGCTTATCAACACCCTTAAGGTAGAGGTTGAGAGCGGAATAGAGAAGGCTGCCGAGGAGCTTCGCGCGGCGGCTATCGCGGCAAAGGTAAGGGGAGCAAAAAAGTATAACCCCTCGCTTCGCGCGGCAGAGGAGCTCGGCTCGTATCACCCAATAACCCTTGCGACACGTGAGGTCGAGGAGGTCTTTATCTCGATGGGCTTCACCATTGAGAACTATAACGAAATAGTTGACGACTACCAGTGCTTCGAGGCGCTGAATATTCCGAAGCATCACCCTGCGCGCGATATGCAGGATACATATTATCTTGACAACGGTCAGCTTCTGAAGACGCACACCTCCGCGGCACAGAACCATATTATGAAAAAGTACGGCGCGCCTCTTCGCGCTATCTTCCCCGGCAGATGCTTCAGAAACGAGTCCACCGACGCCTGCCACGAGAACACCTTCTTCCAGATGGAAGGCATGATGATAGATGAGAACATCTCTATCTCAAATCTCATCTATTTTATGAAGACGATGCTCTCCGAGGTCTTCAAGAGAGATATAAAGGTCAGACTTCGTCCCGGCTTCTTCCCCTTCGTCGAGCCCGGCTTTGAGCTCGATATAAACTGCCTTATTTGCGGTGGCGAGGGCTGTCCTTCTTGCAAAAATTCGGGCTGGCTTGAGCTTTGCCCCTGCGGTATGATTCACCCCAACGTGCTCCGCGAGGGCGGAATTGAAACCGAGAAGTATTCGGGCTTTGCCTTTGGTCTTGGTCTTACCCGTCTTGCTATGATGAAGTACGGCGTTAAGGATATCCGCGACTTTAACGGCGGGAATCTGAAATCGCTCTCGCAGTTCAAGTCGGTATAAGGAGGTAATCTAAATGTTTTTATCTATGAATTGGATAGGAGACTTCGTTGACCTCTCGGGACTTGATAAGAAGGCTCTGATAAAGAATTTCACGCTCTCTACCGCAGAGGTAGAGGACATAATAGAGAAGGGAGCCGACATCTCGGGCATCGTCGTGGCGAAGATTCTCTCGGTTGAGAATCACCCCGAGTCGAAGAAGCTCCATCTTCTCAAGGTTGATAAGGGCGATGAGGTTGTGGACATCGTCTGCGGCGCGCCCAACGTCAGAGAGGGAATGAAGGTTGCCCTTGCCACCGTTGGCGGAAGAGTGGGCGAGATAACCATCGCTCCCCGCACTCTTGCGGGATATACCTCCTACGGTATGTGTTGCTCGGAGGCCGAGCTCGGCATTTCCGACGACCACTCGGGACTTATCGAGATATTCGAGGACGTTCCGCTCGGCACCGACATCAAGGACGTTTACGACATCGACGATATAATCTTCGAGGTTGATAATAAGTCGCTTACCAACCGCCCTGACCTCTGGAGTCATTACGGTATGGCAAGAGAGTTTGCTACCATTGCTAAGAGACCGCTCAGAACCCCCGAGCTTCTTGATACGAAGCAGTTTGAGGGACTTCCCGCGGTTATGGTTGACGTAAAGGCAACAGACCTCGTTTATCGCTACTCGGCAATCAAGGTGAAGAACGTCACCCGCAAGGTGAGCCCTGTTAATATGCGTATCCGCCTTTATTACTGCGGCTCTCGCGCAATAAACTTCCTTGCCGACCTTACCAACTACGTTATGATGGAGCTCGGCCAGCCGATGCACGCCTTCGATAACGCAAAGGTTGATAAAATCGAGGTTCAGACCTTCAAAAACGGTCTGAAATTCACCACGCTTGACGGTGTTCTGCGCAATATCGACGAGAATATGCTTATGATAACCTCGGGTGACGAGCCCGTCGCTATCGCAGGCGTAATGGGCGGCGATGCCTCAAAAATAGAGGACGACACCACGACGCTTCTTCTTGAGTCGGCAACCTTTGACGGCGTTTCGGTCAGAAAGACTACCACACGTCTTGGTCTTCGTACCGACGCCTCTATGAGATACGAGAAGATGCTCGACCCCGAGCTTTGCAGGCTTGCAACCGAAAGACTTCTTAAGATACTTACCGAGCTTGATTCGGGTGCTGAGGTAATTTCGGCATTTACCGACGCATACGTCAGACACTACCCCCAAATCACTCTCGACTTCGATAAAAGGTACGTTGACAGATACACGGGTATAGACATCTCGACCGAAACCATAGTCGAAACGCTCACCGCGCTCGGCTTTGGCGTTAAGCTTGACGGCGAGAACTTCACGGTGAAAGTACCCTCCTGGCGCTCAACGAAGGACGTAACCATAAAGGCGGATATTATCGAGGAAATAACCCGTATTTACGGCTACGATAACTTCGAGATATTCACGGCAGAGAGCCCCATTCTTCCGGTGCGTAAGGAGATACTCAAATCCGACGAGGACAGAATGAAGGATATACTTGTCAAGAGCTATAGGCTTCACGAGGTTCATTCCTACATCTGGTCGGATTCGAGGAAGAATGCCGAGCTTGGCATCGAAACACCCGAAAACGTCAAGGTTATAAATGCTCAGACTCCCGACCACGCGCATCTTCGCGTGTCTATGATACCCACGCTTCTTGCCTTTGCAAAGGAGAACCGCGGTTATTCGGATAGCTACGGCATCTTTGAGATAGGCCACACTGTTGAGGGGCTTCGAGCCGACGGCAGCTGCGACGAGAAGAATAAGCTTGGAGTAGTTCTGTACTCTAAGGTCAAGAGCGAGGAAACCCTCTTCGGCTATGCTGCCTCTATTGCAAGAGAGCTCGTTTCTGATATTCTCCACAAGGACGCAGAGTTCAAGAGCGCTGATGCGCCCTATGATTTCGCTCACCCCGTAAACAGCTTCGACATCAACGTTAACGGTGTCAAGGTAGGCTATATTGCCGTTCCTCACCCCACCGTGCTTGAGAATATCGACAAGAAGTGCTCGCTAGCCTTCTTCGAGATAGCAACGGCAGATTTTGCCGAGATAAAGGCGGACACGACCAAGTATAAAGAGCCCTCGAGATTCCCTGCGATTGAGATAGATATGACCTTCAACGCGGATATTTCGGGCGTTGACTTCAAGGCACTCACCGAGAGAGCAAAGATCGTTGCGGGAGAGTCTCTTGCCGACGTGAAGGTTCAGGATATATACACGGCTGACGGCAACTCGGCGCTCACTCTTCGATTCGCTTTCGTATCCGAGGAGCGTACCCTTTCAAAGCAGGAATTAACCCCCGCTATCGACTCTATAGCCGAAGAGCTTTCGAAAATGGGACTCACGCTTAAAATTTAATTTGCTTCGATTGATGAGAGGGACGCCCTGCGGCGTCCCTCTTGACTTTTTTCTTTATTAGTGATACAATAGACGTAGTCTTTATATAATCTAACGTAAAGCAACTCCTAAAAAACAGACGGAGCGTAATATGGATATAAATGAAATTTCACAAAAGGACACCGCCGCCGAGCCTGATTCGACAGTAAAGGTGTCGGTAGTAATGCCCATATATAACGCAATAGATTATCTTTCCGAGGCGATAGACGGCGTTTTATGCCAGACGCTTCGGGATATTGAGCTTATTTGCGTTGACGACGGCTCAACCGACGGCTCGTTTGAGGTCATCAAGGAGAAGCAGGCACAGGATAAGCGCATCAGGATAGTAACAGAGAACAACGCAGGCCCCTCCGCTGCAAGAAATAAGGGTCTTGCCAGAGCTCGCGGTGAGTACGTCATTTTCCTTGACGCTGACGACTTCTTTGATAAGACGCTTCTTGAAAGGCTCTATAATTTGGCAGTCAAGAAAAAGCTGGATATAGCCGTAGCAAAATACGACCTTTATAACAACGCGACAGAGAAGTTTACTCCTCCGATAGAGTCCGAGCACGGAGAGCTTCTCGACGGCGGACGGATAATATCCAAAAGCAACCACCCCGACAGGATATTCCAATCTATGACGGGGTACGTATGGAATAAGCTCTTTAAGCGCTCCTTCCTTACCGAGAAGAGCATTCAGTTCCACCCCGAGCTTTACGTTTTCGAGGACGTTTATTTCGTTTGTGCCGCCCTGTCGCTTGCAGAGCGCGTGGGCAAGGAAAACCGCCTGCTCGTGCATCACAGAATATATTCCGAGCAGTCGAGAGCAAAGCTCTTCCGCAAATATTACGCGCAGGTTCCCATGGTTTACGAAAAGCTGCTTGAGTTCCTTATGAGCGACGGAATGTATCTTCCTCTGAAGCGCTCATACCTGAATCTTTCTGCCAGCAGGTGCTATAAGATATATAATCTTCTTTGGCAGGAAGCAAAGGGCGAATTCTACAATATGTATCACGAGAAATACGCCGAAGCATTTGGCTGGGCGAAGGCATCGCCGGAGGAGCTTGAATCCGCGGAGGTTCGTGATTTCGTCGCAAACCTGCTTCTTTATAATCACGAGCAGTATCTTGACCGCGTCGACAAGGGACTTGCGATAAACCCCGACCGTATTCCGATTATGGTGAGGAAAAAGCGCAAGCGTGACAGATTTAAGGATTTCCTTGCTCGCATTTTCGGAAAGAGAAGAAAGGACGGATAAGAGGTGCTATGAAGCTGTCTGTTCTCATCTGCGTCTATAATACGGCTAAGGAATACCTCGCGGAATGTCTTGACAGTATAACGAGGTCAACTCTTCGTGATTACGAGATATGTATGGTTGACGACGGCTCGACCGTTGATTATTCGGAGCTTGTATCTTCGTACGGCTTAAAATACGTAAAAACCGAGAACCGCGGTATCCTTTCGGCAAGACTTCGCGCTATAGAAGAGGCGGAAGGAAAGTATATCGTCTTCGTTGACAGCGACGACACGGTGACCGTAAACTACCACCGTCCGATGCTCGAAGCGCTGGAGGAGGGCGGGCACGACATAGTTTACAACGATTGGGCGTTCCGCACCGAGAGAAGCAGATATTTTTGTAAGTACGACAGCACGCTCTCGGGAGATATTTCTGCTGAGGGGGACGCTACGCTTGCGCGCTTTCTTGCTTTTGAGGGAAGACAACATTCTTATAGCGTGCTTTGGAACAAAATGTATCGCCGCGAGATATTGCTCGGTGTAGTCAAGGACGTGCAGGAGGCAATTGGCGGTATCAAACGGTTTAATTATTCCGAGGACGTTATGATGAATTTTTTTGCTCACAAGAGGGCAAAAAGTATCAAAAATATTCACACGGGGTACTACTTCTACCGATTACACTCGGATCAGAGCGTGGGTGTCACCTCGAGACAAAAGCTCCTCGGGCATATAGAGCAGATGGCGTTAACTCTTGACGTTATGAGAAGAGGCGTGTTAGACTGTTCGGATAGGGAGATACTTCTCGGTCACGTTCAAAGGTGGAGCGAGATGATGTCGCGCACTCATTACTCCTACGCTCGCTCGGGAGACTATACCGACCTTTATCCGATAATTAAGGAAAAATACAGAACCGATTCTCTGAGGATAGCGCGCTTCAGTGACGGAAGCGTTTATTCCGCAGGCGTAATAATAGCCGATAATATAGAGGAAATAGATGCGGCACTTCTCAAGGCGTGGCTCTCCGAGATACCCGTGACGGTTGAGAGTGCAGGGCTTTCGCAATATGCGAGACGGGTGCTCTCATATATGTCGGAGCACGGACGCGACGTAACCGTCCTTCGGGGAGGAGTCGTACGTATCCCAAAGGAGCGACGAAATATTTTTAATATTATCATCCGTTCCGCGCCCGTCTCCGCAATTCCAATGCTCCTATTTCCGAAGGGCTCGAAGATTCGCGCAATGCTGAAAAGAAGACTTTGATATCCGTAACGTTTCACGTTTAAGAAGTCATATAAAAACGTGATTTTTATCACGAGCATAGAAATATCAAAGACCGCCGTCTCATTGAGAACCGCGGTCTTTTTTTATGAAAATCGGTTGGGTGATTTTTAATCAAAGGTCTGTCGGAAGCATCTTATCCTTCAGGTATTTTTCGTACGCGTCACATATTCCCATCACGTCATCGCCAAAGGCGACCTGATTGCCGTGATCGAGCCAAAGCACCTTGTTGCACATCGAGCGCACCTGCGGAATAGAGTGTGAAACAAGTATAGTAGTTGCGCCTCCGCTTATGATGGAGCGCATTTTCTTTTCACTCTTCTCTCGGAAGGAGCCGTCTCCAACAGATAGCACCTCGTCGAGTATAAGTATGTCGGGGTTTACGAGGGAGGCTATTGAGAAGGCAAGTCGCGATTTCATTCCGCTAGAGAGCTGCT
Organism: Eubacteriales bacterium; assembly: GCA_045533755.1. Lineage (GTDB taxonomy): Bacteria > Bacillota > Clostridia > Oscillospirales > CAG-272 > UBA1740. The sequence continues at coordinate 31,644 of JAZSIJ010000005.1, forward strand.
TGAAGGGTCTGTCCTCAAATTCCGTAAGCTCCGCAAACTCAATAATATCGCGGTAGGTGTCGTCCATAAATTTTCTAGTGTATCCGAGCATAGCGCCGCGAAGATAGGTGTTCTCCTTGACGGTAAGGTCGCCGTCAAAGCCTGAGCCGAGCTCAAGAAGCGCTGCAATCTTTCCGTGGCAGAGAATACGTCCCTTGGTGGGAACCATTATTCCCGACACGGCCTTTAGCAGAGTTGATTTGCCCGCGCCGTTTGTTCCGATTATACCAAGCATATCCCCTCGGTTTATTGAGAAGGTTATATGATTGTCAGCCCAGAACTCCTTTACCTTGTAATTGCCCGTGATCTTGCGTATCAGAAATTCCTTTATACCTATTTCCTTGAAATCGCCCGTAACGTAGCGTATTCCGACGTCGTAACAGGCAAGAATAGGGTCTTTTTTGTTTTCGTTTTCCATATCAGTGCCTCTCGTTATACGTAATATAGGAATTTGTGATTGTATTTCTTATATATGAGCGCGCCAACGGCAAAGAATATGAGTGCGTAGCCTATAGCCAGAACGTTCAACTCGAGCGAAGGAAGCGCGCCTTCGAGAACCAAAACTCTGAAGTACCTGATGTAGACGAACACCGGATTCAGGTAGAAGAGCTTGGCGTACTCGCCGAAGGAGGATATGTCGTAGAATATTGCCGACATATACATTATCAAGAGGGTGAAAATACTCCAAAGATACTGCATATCTCTGAAGAAAACGTAGAGAGCTGAGAGGATCAGCCCCACGCCTACGTTGAAACAGACCAGGCAGATTATCGGAATTATCAGGAGCAGCACCGTAGGACCGAGAGTCACTCCGTCGATAAGACAGAAGACGAAAAATACTATGAGCGTCAGTCCGAAGTTTATGAAGGACGAGATGCTTCTCGACAGTAGGAACAGATACTTCGGCACGTTTATCTTGGTGAATATGGAGGAGTTTGCAAGCAAAGAGCCCATTCCGCCGTTTGTCGATTCCGAGAAGAAGGAGTATACGATGTTTCCAGCGAAAAGATATATTGTAAAATGAGGCATATTGCGGTTGCCGAAGAGGTTGCCGAAAACGAGGCTCATTACAAGAAGGGTAAGAAGAGGAGACAGAATGCTCCAAAGCATACCCAGGTAGGAGTTTTTGTATTTTTTCTTGAAATCCCGTTTTACCAGCTCGGAAAAAAGAAAACCGTGCTCTTTTATTTTCCGTATCATAAGAAATCCTTCCTTATTTATGCTTTTTGTAGGGGTCTCTTTTCAGGTGTAGGTGGACGAGCACGCGCTCCCACGTGTAGCCGAAACCGTGCTCCTCAAGGCACTTGAATCCGCCTATTATCTTGCGCGGCAGCCATGTTATGAATCTGCCGAGTCGGTAGGAGAAGGAGCGCTTGATAGCATCATCTGCAGATGCGGGGCGGGATTCGCTGGTTGAAGAGACGGGTGTGCTCTTGTTCACATTATTGCCGCCCGTGCTTTGTGCCGAAGCTGTGGCAAGGTTGGCGTAGAGTATTTCTTCGTAGAAGACAGACGTTCTTGCGTATTTCCAGAAGAATCTCGACAGGGGGAGAGAGGGAATCTTCCACGGCTTCTGCCACGAGGCAAAGTGAAGTATTTTGAAGCTATCCCTGTACGCCGAGGATATGCTCTCGTTTGCTCTGACGAGCTCGTCGGCGCCATAGATTAAATGCCAATAGAAGTTCCATGAGAGGTCGAGATAGACGACTCTTCCAAGACATATGACGTTGAGCACGTCCTGGTCGCAGTACATCAACTTCTGGTGCGGAGTTGATGCGAGATAATCGAAGCATTGTTCGGCTATTTTTTCGTTTTTCCATATAGGAATATTAAGAACGAGAACACCCGCATTGAAGTATCCGTCGGAGCTTATTTCCAAATCCTTCGCTATTCGCTTTGCAGTCCTTGCCGTTCCGTAGTTTTTTGCGGCAGCTACTGCGTTCGTACCCATATTCTCGGGAATTATGCCGTCTACCGTGCTGTCTACTATAAGGTCGCAGTCAAGATATATCACCTTATCAAAAAAGGGGAATATTTCGGGAATCAGGAAACGGAAGTAGGTCTCCTCTGTGAAATGCGATTTGCTGTGAAGGACGACGCCCTTGCTCTTTACGAGCGGATATACGTCGAGACATTTTACCGAGACGCCTCTGCCGCAGTAGCTTTCGAGCAGCTCAATGTGATGCTCGGATATGTTACTGTGTAGGACGTATATACGGTAGTAGCTGTCGGGCGCCGAATTTCTCAGAATGGATTCTATGGCGACCCCCGCGTAGGACGCGTAAGCGTCGTTAGTCGCAAAGACGACCGGGATTACCCTCTCGAAGCCTTCGGGAATATCAGCGTCGCTCGGGTCTGCAAGACGGGCGAGTGCGGGAATAGCCTCGGGACATTCTTGCTTCAGAGTGGATATGAGGTGGGGGTAGGCGGCGCTTTTACTCCAGTGCTTTGCGAGTATCAGCGCGCCCTCAAGACGTTCCTCGTCGGGCAGACGTCTGAATACCGAAACGCATTCGCCGAGAAGTCCGCGCGCGGTTTTGAGAAGCACGTCCTCATATTTTTCCTTGACACCCTGAAGCTCGAGAAATTTGTCGCAGAGCTCGGCTATCCTGACCTGCGTGCAGTGTCTTGTAAGCTCCTCCGTCGTGGTACGGCTTTTTCCCATACCTCCGCGTCCGAGATGATATTCGTAGAGCTCGTCCTCGATACCGAAGAAGGAGTCGGCAAAATAGGAAACGACAAAGAAGAAGTACATATCCTCACCTATGGTGAGACGCTCGGAGGGAAGGTGGTCGAGAGCTCTCTTTATAAGCTCCCTCCTGTATATCTTATTGGTTATATTGAAGCTGTATTTCGAAAGCTTAAAGGCGTATTCAAAGACATCCCTGCCCGAGAGCTTTTTGCAGTAGGGACGCATAAAATTCGTGAGCCACGCTACCGAGGAATCCGCCACGTCGCCGCAGGGAAGTATCTTCATTCCAAACTGAAGCATATCGGTGTCAGCGTCCTTTATTGCGGAATAAGCTCGAGCGAGCGCTCCCTCGGTGTATGAGTCATCACTGTCGAGAAACATAACGTACTCGCCGTGCGCCCTGCGCGCGCCTCTTGCTCTAGCCACCATCGTTCCGCTGTTTTCTTCGAGGGAAATCAGGTTAACGCTTAGATAGCGCTCCGCGTATTCCTGCACTATCTTTGCCGTGCAATCCGACGAGCCGTCGTCGACCACTATTATTTCAAGAGCGTTGAAGCCTTCTCTGAGCAGAGAGTCGAGGCAGGAGGCTATGCTCGCCTCGGAGTTGTAGGCGGGAATGACCACCGAGAGCTTTGGCAGAATTTGCGCGACCTTCATGCACTCCTTGTAATTACTGCTGTTAAAGAAATAGTCCTCGGGCAGCTTGTATATTCCGAGCTCGGAGAACACTCTTGAATTCATCACGGAAGCAATATGTCTGTACGCTTCCTCGTCGTCGAAGGTTCTGAGATTGTAGGCACAGTTATTGACGACCATGTTGAGAAAGGCACGCTCAACCAAGTCGTACGCGCCTCTTTCCGTGAGCGTGTTGCGTATGGCGATTATAGCGCGCAGGAAGGTCTCGGGATCCTTTTTCTTGGTTGCCTGAAGGCTGTTTGCATTACCCGTTCTGTAATGAACGAGCTCCTTCGGAACGCAGGATATCCTCTCTGCCAGAGCCAAAGAGGAGTAGGTGAAGAAAATGTCGTTCGAGCAGGTGAAGGGCTGATATTTCAGACCCGTCTTCTTCACAAAATCGGCACGGAAGAGTTTGTTCCACGGAGCAGGTGATACCACATCGAAAAGCTTGTCGGGCATATCGCTTGCAGAGAAGACCTCCTTGTCCTTGATGAGCTTCTTGTTGAGAAGCCACGGAGCCTGCCAGGAGTCGCCCGTCTTGTCGTCAAAGTATTTGCCGCCCCATAGCACCATGTCGGCGTGTGTCGCCTCTGCTCTTTCATACGCCTCCTCGAGCATCGTGGGCTCGAAGCGGTCGTCTGAGTCAAGGAAGCATAAATATTTTCCGAGAGCTATCTCCATTCCTTTATTTCTCGCCACGCCTGCGTACATATTTTTCTGCGTCAGGACGGTAAAGCCGGGGTGCTTATCGGCGTATTCGCGAAGGATTTCGGGCGACGAGTCGGTAGAGCCGTCGTCAATGCAGATGATCTCTATTTCCTTAAGCGTCTGCCCTACGACGCTGTCAAGACATTCTCTGAGATAGGTCTCGACATTGTATACCGGGATTATTACCGAAACCTTGATATCGCTGGCGTTAGTCATTGTTTAACTCCTTGGTTCAATGTGATTTGGGGATTAAAAGCTTGTACAGCGTATAAGCGTAACAGATCATAAGCATTTTCATCCTGTCCTTTTTCGTGAAGCCTATGTGTCCTTTCGCGTATTTCAAGCTTAAGCGCAACGTTTTTCTCGCCCGTTCTTCAACGTCGCGAAAAACAGTTCTTGCGCGAAGCATTTTTGATATTGCGTTGAGCGCCCAACGAATTCTCTCGGTGCGTAAAAAATCCAGCACTTCGGGTGCGCTGAGGTGTATTTCTGCGAAATCGAGCATATCGCAGTGATCGCTGAGATATCTGGCGTCCGACAGGTTGTGAGTCGCGCTTGAGGGATTGTCGGTGTAGTAGTATTTTACGCCGTCGGTCAGAACAGTCTTTCTCGCCCTCTTCATAGCCTCAAGGCAGAAGAGAACGTCCTCGCCGACTTTATACCTCTCGCTGAAGCGAACGCCGTCGAGAATCGCCCGCCTGAAGAGCTTGCAGCAGGCGCCGCCGAAAAGGTATATACCAGCCTCGCGCGAGACCGAAAGTCCCTCGATAACGACGGGGGAAGGGGGACTGCATAGCACGAGACTGTCGCCGTAGAGGCTCGCACATTGTACGATATCCGCATCGGCATCAAGAAGAGTATTAAGCATATATTCGTAGGCGTCGGGTGCTACGCGATCGTCCGCGTCGAGAAAGGCAACGTAATCTCCGCGGGCTGCATCAAGAGCGGCGTTTCTTGCCGAGCTGACACCGCCGTTTTGCTTGCTGATGAGTCTTACGCGTTCGTCCTGTGCGACATATTCGGATATTATCTGTTCGGTGGAGTCCGTGGAGCCGTCGTTAACTGCGATAAGCTCGAGCGAATCGTGGGTGCTTGAGAGAACGCTCTCTATTGCGGCGGGGAGTGTCGTCTCGGCGTTGTACGCCGGAATAATTACCGATATAAGCGGCATAACAGTGTTCTCCCTCCGTAAATTCCATGAATGTAACATACCATATTCTTATTCATTTTATCATACACCGCAATATTTGTCAATACTCACATCTCCTATGCTTAGTTTAAAAAAATCAAACGAAAATGATAATATTTTCAAAAATGGCAATATTATTTTTGCAAACCTATTGACAAAATCGCTTTTCGGTGATAAAATAGGTTGTAATGTGCCGAAATGGGCGAGTTATGCCCTTTTGACCATATTGCCCGTTCAAACTTGCGTCTGCAAGGGCGAATAAATAATTTTGAAAGAAGGAGGAAAATTATGCCAACCTTTAACCAGCTCGTTAAAAAAGGTCGCTCCGACAAGACTTACAAGTCTAAGACCCCCGCGCTTCAGAAGGGCTTCAACGCTCTCAAGCGCACGGATACCGATCTTAGCGCGCCGCAGAAGAGAGGCGTTTGCACCAAGGTTACTACGACGACCCCCAAGAAGCCTAACTCGGCTCTTCGTAAGATCGCCAGAGTAAGACTTACCAACGGTATGGAAGCTACCTGCTACATTCCCGGTATCGGTCACAACCTTCAGGAGCACTCGGTCGTTCTTATCCGTGGCGGACGTGTTCGTGACCTGCCCGGTGTACGTTACCACATCATTCGCGGTACGCTTGATACCCAGGGCGTTGCTAACCGTAAGCAGGGCCGCTCCAAGTACGGAGCAAAGCGTCCGAAGGCTTAATAAGGTACGCCTTCAGACTAAATGTGCTCACGTGCTGTGATGTTAAAGTTGTTTAGATTTTCCTAAACCCATCTATATTACAAAACGAGCACTTACGATGGCATTCCGTAAGAATGCATTTTCGAGTACCTATGATATCATAATCTAATGAAGGAGGGAAGTACAGTGCCTAGAAGAGGTCAAATTTCCAAAAGAGACGTATTGCCTGATCCGCTCTACAATTCCAAGCTTGTAACTAAGCTTGTCAATAACATTATGTACGACGGTAAGAAGGGCGTTGCTCAGAAGATCGTTTACGACGCGTTCGCAATGATCGAGGCTAAGAGCGGCGAGAACGCACTTGACGTTTTCGTTGCAGCTCTTGAGAACGTAATGCCTGTTCTTGAGGTTAAGGCTCGCCGTGTAGGCGGTTCTAACTATCAGGTTCCTATGGAGGTTCGTCCCGAGCGTAGACAGACGCTTGGTCTCCGTTGGATAATAGCTTATTCCAGAGCTCGTGGTGAAAACACCATGGCTGAAAGACTCGCCAACGAAATCATGGACGCGAAAGCGGGCATGGGCGGAGCTTTCAAGAAGAAGGAAGACACTCACAAGATGGCAGAAGCAAACAAGGCTTTTGCACACTACAGATTCTAATCGATATAATTAAGGAGAGATTTCAATGCCTAGAGAATATTCGCTTGAACATACCAGAAATATTGGTATAATGGCACACATCGACGCTGGTAAGACTACCACCACCGAGAGAATCCTTTTTTATACCGGTAAAACTCACCGTATGGGCGAGACCCACGACGGTGGCGCAACGATGGACTGGATGGCACAGGAGCAGGAGCGCGGTATAACCATTACCTCTGCTGCTACTACTTGCTATTGGGTTCCCACCGAGTATCAGAACGATGCTGAGGCTGCTAAGGCTAACAAGTACAGAATCAACATCATCGATACCCCCGGCCACGTTGACTTTACAGTCGAGGTTCAGAGATCGCTCAGAGTCCTCGACGGTTCGGTAACGGTTCTTTGTGCAAAGGGTGGCGTTGAGCCCCAGACCGAGACCGTTTGGAACCAGGCTAACGAGTATAAGGTTCCCAGAATGTGCTACATCAACAAGATGGACATTATGGGTGCGGATTTCTTCCGCGTCGTCAAGATGATTAAGGACAGGCTTCGCGCGAACGCAGTTCCCGTGCAGCTTCCCATCGGCGCAGAGAGCTCCTTCCGCGGTATCATCGACCTCATGGAGATGAAGGCTGACGTTTATTACGACGACCTTGGTAAAGACATGAGAGTCGAGGAGATTCCCGACGATATGAAGGAGATGGCAGAGGAGTACCGTAAGAATATGGTTGAGTCCATTTGCGAGACCGACGAGGCTCTTATGGAACGCTATATTATGGAAGAGGAAATTTCCGTTGAGGAACTCAGAGCCGCTCTTCGCCGCGCTACCATTGCAAACGACATTATCCCCGTTTGCTGCGGTACTTCTTATAAGAACAAGGGAGTTCAGAAGCTTCTCGATAACATTATCGAGTATATGCCCGCTCCCACAGACATTGAGGCAATTAAGGGTGTTAATCCCGACACCGGCGATGAGGATTGTCGTCACGCAAGTGATGACGAGCCCTTCTCGGCTCTTGCCTTCAAGATCATGACCGACCCCTTCGTTGGTAAGCTCTGCTTCTTCAGAGTTTACTCGGGCCCCGTCCAGAAGGGCACTGCGGTCTACAACTCCACCAAGGATTCCGACGAGAGATTCGGACGTATTCTCCAGATGCACGCAAACGAGAGATCTGATATCGACGTTTGCTACGCAGGTGACATTGCCGCTGTCGTAGGTGTCAAGAACACCACCACCGGTGATACCTTCTGCGACGAGAAGCATCCTATCATACTTGAGTCGATGGTATTCCCCGAGCCCGTTATCCGTCAGGCTATCGAGCCAAAGACGAAGGCAGGTCAGGAAAAGATGGGTATAGCTCTTGCAAAGCTTGCAGAGGAAGACCCCACATTCAGAACCTACACCGACGATGAAACAGGTCAGACCATCATCGCAGGTATGGGTGAGCTTCACCTAGAAATTATCGTTGACAGACTTCTTCGTGAGTTTAAGGTTGAGGCTAACATCGGCGCACCTCAGGTTGCTTATAAGGAAACCGTTAAGAGCACAGCCGATGTTGATATGAAGTACGCTCGTCAGTCCGGTGGTAAGGGTCAGTACGGTCATGTTAAGATCATACTCGAGCCCAACGAGCCCGGTGCAGGCTACACCTTTGAGAACAAGATCGTCGGCGGTGCTATTCCCAAGGAATACATTCCCGCAGTTGACGCAGGTATTCAGGGTGCTATGCAGAGCGGTGTACTTGCAGGCT
>JAZSIJ010000014.1:0-2205 GCA_045533755.1 Eubacteriales bacterium
GCCTTGAGGAGAGGCTCCTGCGTAGCAGGTGGTGAGGTGTAGAATGCGGAGCATTCGTGCCTTATCAAAACTAGGAATAACGCCGTCTCACAACGGCTACACCTCATCCGTCGCGTTCCGCGCCACCTTCCCCTCAAAAAAAGGGGAAGGCTGTTACATCTCCTTGTCCCACTCGCCCTCGGGAATGTCAGGCTCAAAGGTGGGTGAGGTGGTTATAACGTCTTCTGTCTCGAGCTTTATTACCTCGGCTTTTGTCGGGGTGTAGAATCTTTTTCCGTCCTTCATTTCGTTCTCCTCGAAGCTTTAAATTTAATAACTAAGATACATAATATCACAGAAAATCAAATTTGTAAATAGATTTTCCAAAAAATGAGAAATCTTGAACGATAAAACGTCATTTATTATTGGGAAATTCACCTTGACAAACCTAGGAAGAAATTGTATAATAGAGAAGAACTTAAAATTCCCGATAGGAGAAAATAAAAATGGGCATTATCAACGACAACTTTATGCTGAAAAGCGAAACTGCGAAGAAGCTCTACAAAATGGTAGAGAAGCTTCCTATTATTGACTATCACTGTCACCTTGTTCCGAAGATGATTGCGGAGGATTACAAATTCAGAAACGCTGCAGACCTCTTCCTCGGTGGCGACCACTACAAGTGGCGTCAGATGAGAAGCAACGGCATTGATGAGAAATACATAACCGGCGACGCTCCCGACTATGAGAAGTTTCTCGCCTTTGCTAAGACCGTACCCGGACTTATCGGAAACCCGATGTATCACTGGACGCACCTTGAGCTCAAGAGATATTTCGACATAGACGAGCCTCTTAACGAGGAGTCTGCGCCTCGCATCTGGGAGAAGTGCAACGAGCTCCTTGCAAAGCCCGAATACAGCGCAAAGAACCTTATTCGCCGTTCGGGCGTTGAGGTCATCTGCACCACCGACGATCCTGCTGACACCCTTGAGTATCACGAGGCGCTCCGTGACTTTGAAACCAAGGTGCTTCCCACCTTCCGTCCAGACAAGGCTGTTGACATTGACAAGGTGTTCTTCATGCCCTATATAGAGAAAATTGGCGTAAAGTCCTTTGACGAGCTTACCTCTTGGCTTCGTTCGAGAATTGCTTACTTCGACGAGCACGGCTGCCGCCTTTCCGATCACGCCTTCGAGTATGTTCCCTATGCAGAGGGCGACGCTTCGGCAGTATATGAGAAGCAGATGCGCGGCGAGGAGCTCTCGCGTCACGAGATTGACGTCTTCAAGACCGCTGTTCTCAAGGTCTGCGCCGAGGAGTATACCAAGCGCGGCTGGGCTATGCAGATACACATCGGTGCTCTCCGCAACAATAACACTGCAATGTTCAATAAGCTTGGTGCTGACACCGGCTTCGATTCGATAAACGACCTATGCATCGCGGAGTCGCTTTCAAAGTTCCTCAACTGCCTCAATATGTCGGACATTCTTCCAAAGACTATCCTTTACATTCTCAACCCTAAGGATAACTATGTTATCGGTACTATGCTCGGTAACTTCCAGGGCCCGCTTGTTCCTGGGAAGATACAGTTTGGCTCGGGCTGGTGGTTCAACGACCAGCGCGACGGTATGGAGGAGCAAATGCGCGCTCTTGCCAACCTCGGCAACATTTCCAACTTCGTAGGAATGCTCACCGACAGCCGTAGCTTCGTTTCATATCCCCGCCACGAGTATTTCAGACGCATTATGTGCAACCTTATCGGCAAGTGGGTAGACGAGGGAGAGTACCCCGAGGATTACGTGTCGCTTGAGAAAATAGTTCAAGGCATCGCTTACTACAACGCAAAGAGATACTTCAATTTCTGATTTTCAGACAAGAAAAATAATTCCAACGGCAGACCGTTTTTCCGCATGGTTTGCCGTTTCTTTTTTTGAATAATCTTCCAACAACCCTTTCGTTTCGTTTGTTACAACCTTGATAAAATTGCGATAAAAACAAAAAAATGTTGACAAGTCAACATAAATATGGTAAAATATTAAATGTTTTTGTTTCATGCGGATAACCTAACGCAGTCAACCAGAAATAAAAGCAGCATATCAACGCATAATATAATACTGAAAGGCAGTTGAAAGTATTAAAATGAACGATTACGTAATAATGACTGATTCGTCGAGCGATATTTCGCCCGAAATACTTGCAGAGTGGGGAGTTCCTTCGCTCTCGCTT